>NZ_LUFI01000089.1:0-10527 GCF_005281675.1 Sphingobium sp. MP9-4
AAGCAGTTCCGGGGCATCGCCACCCGCTATGACAAAGACCCTGCCAACTTCCTCGCAGCCATCAAGCTCATCTGCGTGCGCATCTGGTGCAGTGCGTAATGAGTCTACGCGCTAGTACACGATATTTGAAAAACCATCGCTTCGCGCCATTGGGGCGAATCTCAAGATAGAGTCCTTTTTCGTCTGTTTTGCGATAAGCTGAGACGAGTGCCGGAAAAGCACGGATTTCTGCGGCTTTGAGAGCCATTTGGGGGCATTCCTCTTTTTCCCACCGCAGTGCCCCCAACTCTGCCCCCAATTTAACGAAATCTGGGGGCATTTCTTGGAACAAAGCGAGACCACCGAGAAAGATAGAATCTCTCGGAACCCGCAGAAAATCAACGTTTTTGGACGTTATGGGAAGAAGGCCTGGTGCCGCTTACGTGACTCGAACACGTGACCCTCGCATTACGAATGCGATGCTCTACCAACTGAGCTAAAGCGGCACTGGCGCGGGCAGATAACAGCGGTCGGGCGATTGGACAAGCGCCCAAATGCACTTTCTTGCCCCCTGCCCCGTCCTCGTCGCACAATCGACCGATATTGCGCGCCATCCATCCGCTTTTGCGCGCGAATTTACGGCATGTTTACCATCCCCATGGCACAGCCTTGCGCAAAGTCGCTTATTCTCTGTTCCAAGGACCGACCGGATGGACATTCTGCGGGGGCATGACGTCGCCAACGACCAGGACGATTTCGAATATCCCGGTGATGCCGCGATCGACCGTCCGCTCGCCGTGGGATATGAGGAACGGCGCATGCAGGTGCGCGCCTATAATTATTGGGCGTCGCTGCTGGGTGATCGCGCCCTGCCCCTGATCGAGGATCTTTCGCCCGATCGATTGGACGATTTCGGTCCCTATAGCGTGCTGCTCGATTTCACCGCCGGCATCGAGAATCCCGCAATCGTCTATCTCGGCACGGCACTGCGCGAGGAATGCGAGATCGAGGGGCCGATCGGCCATATCGGCGATGTCCCGCCACGTTCGCTGCTGTCGCGCCTGACCGATCATTATCTCCAGATCATCGCCAACGCCGCGCCGATCGGATTCGAGGCGGAGTTCATCAACCAGCGCGGCCGCGAGATTCTCTATCGCGGCATCCTGATGCCCTTTTCCGCGCAGGGCGATTCGATCGACTTCGTGTTCGGCGTGATCAACTGGAAGGAAATGGCCAGCCACGCTTTGTCGGTCGCGATCGAGCGCGAGGTCGACACCAATTTGCTGCACAATCCCCCGGCGCGCAGCGATGCGCCGATCTGGGCCGATGGTCCGGGCGCGGACGAGGATGACGACGTGCTGGACCTGGCCGGCATGGAGATGCCGACCGAGGATGCGCCGCTTGCCGACTGGCTGGCGCTCGCCCGCGAAGGCGCGGAAAAGGCCCGCACCAGCGAGGCGCGCAGCCACGCCGCCCTCTATCGCGCGATCGGCCTTGCCTATGATTTCGCGCTGGTGACCCGCCGTTCGGCCGAGGAATATGCCGAACTGCTGGAAGATTATGGCATCAAGGCGCAGGCGCGCAGCCCGATGACCGCCGTCATCAAGCTGGTCTTCGGCGCCACCTATGACAAGACGCGCATCACCGAATATGCAACCGCGCTCGATCATGCCGCGACCGCCCGCCTGTCGGTCGGCAGCTTCGCCGCCTATCTGGCCGGTTATGATGGTGGCCTCAAGGCCCTGGTCCGCGACGAGCGTGCCGCCCGCCGGGCGGACATGCCCGCCCGCCCCGACAAGCGCCAGACCGCCCGCGACACGATGAAATGCGCCACCGCGCTCGATCCGCTGGCCGTCGCCACCGACAATGATGGTCTGGCCGTCGTCGTCGCCCGGCGCGAGGCCGATGGCACGCTGGCGATCGTCGGCGCGCTGCCGGAAGGGTCGGACCTCGGCCAGCGCGTGATCCTGGCCGCCGCCGACTGAGATCTTGCCTCGGCGCCGGCCCTCACTCCCAGCCGTGCCGCAAACGCGCCATCTTGGGGTGACATCGCGGCTTTCCAAGTGCATAGGGACATGCCCACTCTTCGGGCCATGCCTTCCGGACATCGATATCCGCCAGTAACGGGCGGCCCGACCATGCTGCGCTGCATCATAATATTTCACGCGCGCGAAATTTTATTTCGACCAATACTTGAGACGATCCGGTGAGAGGGGCATATAGATGCCCCTAGGACAAGGAGTCGTCTGGCGGTGTTCCAGCGCCTCCTCCGTTTCGGCAACGGCGGGACATTTCCCCGCGGCTAAGAGGTAGGCGAATGACGGCGCTGGCTGATCCCAATATCAAGGAAGTCGATTCAACTGTTCGCGCGGCGCTGGAAGGCGTCCTGGCAAAGGGCGCCCTGCCCGGCGAGAGCGAGGGATTTGATCAGGCGGCGATCGCTGCCGCCGCCGCGTTCCTTGGCCGCACCGCCAATGCGCGCAAGGCCGGCCAGCCCGGTATCGCGATCGAGACGCTGGGCGAAGGCGCCACCGGCCGCTTCATGCGGATCGCGCTGATCAACGACGACATGCCCTTCCTGGTCGATTCGATCGCCACCACGCTCGCGGCGGCCGACATCAGCATCCACCGGCTGCTGCACCCCGTCCTGTCGATATCGCGCGGCGCTGATGGCACCCTGTCCGCGATCCTGGACGATGATGCGCCGGGCGCGCTGCGGGAATCGATGATCTATATCGAGGCCGACCGTGCCGACGCAAAGGCCCGCCGCGCGCTCGAAAAGGCGCTGGAAGACACGCTGGCCGACGTCCGCGTCGCCGTGCGCGACTGGCCGCGCATGCAGGAAGCCATGTCGGCCGACGCCAATGCCGTCACCGACGATGAAGGCGCCGCGCTGCTGCGCTGGTTCCTCGCGGGGCATTTCACCCAGATCGGCCATGAACTGTGCAGCCGGGTCGGCACCTCGGAAGAGCGGCTTGGCATCTGCGCGCTGCGCGACAAGCCGATGATCGCGCCGGCCTCGCGCGAGGCCGCCTTCACCTGGTTCGAGGAAGGCAAGCGCAGCCCGCTCATCATCAAGTCCAACATCCTCTCGCGCGTTCACCGTGGCGTGCTGCTGGATCTCATCATCCTGCCGGTGCGCGAGGGCAAGAGCGTCACCGGCCTGTCGATCCACGCCGGCATGTGGACCAGCGCGGCGCTCGCCGCCTCGCCGGAAAAGGTGCCGCTGCTGCGCTCGGCCCTGTCGGCGCTGATGGACAAATATGGCTTCGATCCGGCCGGCCATGCCGGCAAGACGCTGGCTCATGCGCTCACCACCCTGCCGCATGACATATTGATCGGCTTCGAGCGCGACACGCTGGAGCATCTGGCGCTGACCTTCATGTCGCTGACCGACCGGCCGCGCCCCAAGCTGGTGCTGGCCACCAGCGCGCTCGCCCGTCACCTCTATGCCTTTGTCTGGCTGCCGCGCGACGAACTGTCGACTGCGCGCCGCGTCGCGATCCAGGACATGCTGGCCAAGGCAGCGAATGGCCCGGTATTGAGCTGGTCGATCGCGCTGGAGGAAGGCGGCCTGGCGCTGCTGCGCATCACCCTCGACCTGCGCGACGGCGGCGTGGTGCCCGATGATGCCGCGCTCGATCGCCAGCTCAAGCAGATGGTGCGCGGCTGGCTGCCCGCCGTCGAGGAAGCGCTGGCCGAAAGCGAGGAAGCCGGCCGCGCCGCGGCGCTGGCCCAGCGCTTCGCCCCCGGCTTCCCGATGGCCTATCGCAACGGCGCCGGCCCGGTCGAGGCGGCGGTCGATATCCGCCTGATCCACGGCCTGTCGGGTCCGGGCGACAAGTCGATCCGCATCTATCGCAATCCGGAAGACAGCGCCGAACGGCTGCGCCTCAAGCTCTACAGCCATGACGCCATCGCCCTGTCCGAAGTCGTCCCCGCCTTCGAGAATTTCGGTTTCCGCGTGATCGACGAGATGACCACGGCGATCGACGGCGGCACACTCGGCCATGTCCAGCGTTTCGTGCTGGAACTGCCGGCCGGCGGCGATGCCCAGGCAGTGGTCGACCGCGCCGAAGTGGTGACCGAGGCGATCGCCCAGGTGATCGAAGGCGTCGCCGAAAATGACAGGTTCAACGAACTGATCGTCACCGCCGGCTTCGCGCCGCGCGCGGTGGTGCTGTTCCGCGCGCTGTTCCGCTATCTGCGCCAGACCGGCACCGCCTTTGGCATGGCGACCTTCGCCGACACGCTGCGTCGTGAACAGGGCGTCGCCCGCAATCTTGTCGCCCTGTTCGAAGCGCTGCACGATCCCGCCGCGCAGGACGGCAGCGACAAGGCGACCGCCATCCAGGCGGAGATCGACGCGGGCCTGGAACAGGTCAGCTCGATCGACGAGGATCGCGTGCTGCGCCTGATCCGCGCCGTCATCACCGCGACGCTGCGCACCAACTTCTATGCCCCGGCTGCGGCCGAGGCGCTGGCGTTCAAGATCGACAGCGCCCTCGTCCCCGGCCTGCCGGCGCCGCTGCCCTGGCGGGAAATCTGGGTCTACAGCCCGCGCGTCGAGGGCATCCATCTGCGCGCCGGCCCGGTCGCCCGTGGCGGCCTGCGCTGGTCCGACCGCCGCGACGATTTCCGCACCGAAATCCTGGGCCTGATGAAGGCGCAACGTGTCAAGAACGCTGTCATCGTGCCGACCGGCGCGAAGGGCGGCTTCTACCCCAAGCAACTGCCCAATCCGCAGGTCGACCGTGATGCCTGGTTCGCCGAAGGCACGGAAAGCTATCGCATCTTCATCCGCACCTTGCTGTCGATCACCGACAATATCGTGAAGAACAAGGTGAAGCACCCCGCCCAGGTGGTGGTGCGCGATGGCGACGATCCCTATTTCGTGGTCGCCGCCGACAAGGGCACCGCGACCTTCAGCGACGTCGCCAATGCGATCGCGCTGGAGCGGGACTTCTGGCTGGGCGACGCCTTCGCCAGCGGCGGCTCCAACGGCTATGACCACAAGGCGATGGGCATCACCGCCAAGGGCGCCTGGATCAGCGTCCAGCGTCACTTCGCCGAAATGGGCGTCGATGTGCAGAGCGAACCGGTCAAGGTCGTGGGCTGTGGCGACATGTCGGGCGACGTGTTCGGCAACGGCATGCTGCTCAGCAAGGCGATCAAGCTGGTCGCCGCCTTCGACCATCGCCATATCTTCCTCGACCCCAATCCCGATCCGGCCAAGAGCTGGGAAGAGCGCAACCGCATGTTCGCCCTGCCCCGCTCCAGCTGGGAGGATTATGACAAGGGCCTGATCTCCGAGGGCGGCGGCGTGTTCGCCCGCAGCCTCAAGAAGATCCCGCTCACCCCGCAGGTTCAGGAAATCCTGGGCGTGACCGAGAGCGAGATGGAGCCGACCGCGCTCATCTCCGCCATCCTCAAGAGCCCCAACGACCTGCTGTGGTTCGGCGGCATCGGCACCTATGTGAAGGCCGCCGCGCAGAGCCATGGCGATGTCGGCGACCCGGCCAATGACCGGCTGCGCGTCAATGCCGAACAGCTGCGCGTCAAGGTGGTGGGCGAAGGCGCGAACCTTGGCACCACGCAGGCCGGGCGCATCGCCTTCTCGCTCCATGGCGGGCGGATCAACACCGACTTCATCGACAATAGTGCCGGCGTCGACTGCTCGGATAATGAGGTCAACATCAAGATCGCGCTGAACAAGGAAATGGCGGAAGGCCGCCTGCCCTTCGACAAGCGCAATGCCCTGCTCGAAAGCATGACCGATGCGGTCGGCGCGATCGTGCTGGAGGATAACCGGCTTCAGGCGCTCGGCCTGTCGATCGCCGAAAGCGGCGGCGCGGCGGACCTTGCCTCCTATGTCCGGCTGATCGAGACGTTCGAGGAAACCGGCCGTCTCGACCGCCAGGTCGAGGGGCTGGCCGCCAATGACCAGTTGCTGCGGCGTGGTCAGGATGGCCAGGGCCTCACCCGCCCCGAACTCGCCGTGCTGCTCTCCACCGCCAAGCTGGCGCTGCAGGACGCGATCGAACATGGCGACCTTGCCACCGATCCCAGCATGGGCGCGGAACTGGCCGCCGCCTTCCCTGCCGCCATGCAGGAGAAGGAAGCCGATGCGATCGCGGCCCATGCGCTCAAGAAGGAGATCATCGCCACCAAGGTTGCGAACCGCATCGTCAACCGCCTCGGCATCATCCATCCGTTTGAACTGGCCGAGGAAGAGGGCTGCTCGCTCGCCGATCTCGCCAGCGCCTTCCTGATTGCGGAACGCCTCTACGACATCCGCACCCTGTGGGCGGATATCGACGCGGCCGACATGTCGGAAGCCGCCCGCCTGGCCCTGTTCGGCGACATCGCCAGCGGCATGCGCGCGCAGATCGCCGATATCCTGCGCAGCGTGCCGGCCGGCACCCTGCCGGACGCCGGACATGCGATCCTGGCCAAGGGCGTCGAAACGCTCGCCAACCAGGTCGATGACCTGCTCACCAGCGAAGCCCTGCGTCGCGTCACGGCCGTCACCGATCGCCTGCTCTCGCTCGGCGCGCCGGACATGCTGGCCGTGCGCACCGCCGGCCTGTTCAAGCTGGACGGCGCGGTCGGCATCGCCGCGCTCGCCGGTCGCCTGAAGATGGACGAGATCGCGCTGACCCGCGCCTTCACCCATCTGGGCGAGGCTGTCGGCATCGACTGGGTCCAGTCGGCCGCCGCCCGCATGGAACCGACCGATCCGTGGGAGCGCCTGCTCATCTCCGGCGTCGCGCGCGACATGCAGCAGGTGCGGCTCGACTTCCTGGCCCAGGGCAAGGGCAAGGATGTGTCCGACCATGTCGAGAAATGGCTGATCGAGCGCGGTGCGCGCATCCAGCAGTTCCGCGCCCTGGTGCAGCGCGCCAAGGCAGCGGCATCGCCCAATGTCGCGATGCTCGCGGAAATCGCCGGCCAGGCCCGCGGCCTGCTCGGCCGCTGAGGCCATCGCCCCTTCCCTTCACCGGGAAGGGGTTTCAGTCGCCCATGAAAAAAGGCGCCCGATCCAGTGATCGGGCGCCTTTTTCTTTTCCGTGCCTTTGATGCGATCAGCGCGGGTCGGCGGGCAGCGGCTGCACCATCAACGGCTTGGGCGCCGGTGCGGGGGCCGGTTCGGGTGCCGGCGCAGCAGCAGGCGCCGGTGCCGACTCCGCAGCAACCGGGGCCGCAGCCTCCGGCGCATCGGCTGCCGGCTTGTCCTTGCCCGGCACGCGCAGCCCCGGACCATAGACCGGCGTCACGCCCGGCGTGTAGCGACCGTGCAGCGCCTCGATCTCCGCCTTGCGCTGGTTGAGATAGAGGTCGCGATAGCTGCCATAGGGATTGTCGTCGGAACGGATCGCCTGGATGCGCTCGTCGAACGCCGCGCGCTCGCCCAGCTGGTCCAGCACCGCCATCGGGATGACGACCGTGGGCTGGGTGAAGGGCTTGCCCACCGCGAAGGGCAGGATCATCTTGTCGACCGTGTCGCCGATGATGTCGCGCAGCGTCGTCGGGCCGACCAGCGGCAGATACATGTACGGCCCCGTCCCCACGCCATAGAAGCCCAGCGTGTTCGCGAGGCCATTGGGGCGATAGGGTAGGCTGAACGGCTTGCGCTTGGCAACGTCGAACAGGCCGACAAAGCCCAGCGTCGTGTTGATCGCGAAGCGACCGGCCGTCTCGAACGCCTTGCCCGGCTTAAACTGCAGCATATAGGCCGCGAACACGACCGGCTCGCCCAGGTTCGAGAAGAAGTTGCGCAGCCCCTTGCGCACCGGACGCGGCAGACCCTTGTTATAGGCCTTGGCCACCGGCTCGATCAGCGCCTTGTCGACCGCCTGGACCGCTTCGAAAGACTGTTCGTTGATCGCGGCGAAGGGATCGCGCTTGCGCAGCCCGGTATCGCCGGTCACGACGATCGCATTGGGATCGACCGGAACCTCTTCCTTGGGCTGCTCCGCAATCGGGCTCAGCGTCGGCAGCACGACCGGCGGCGGATAGGGACTGTCGGGTGACGGCGCCTGTGCCGGCGCCGGTGCGGGCTGGAGCGGATCGGCAGGACCAGTCTGGGGCGTTTCCGCCGGCGCAGGTGCCACGGCCGCAGCCGGCACCACCGGAGTGCCGCTGTCCACGACCTCCCCCTGTCCCGCCATCAGCATCATTCCAGTGGCGGCAACCGAAAGCAGCATAAATCGTCCCTTGTCACGGCCCCGTCTGGACGACGGGCCCAACGGCCAGCAACGGCCTGGATAAGGGCCGATAAACAGACATCGCATCCCCGCGACATCGCTGTCCAAGCTGATTTCGCTAGGGGGGCGTGCCGCACCCGTCAAGTATGGTGGTCAAGCAGGAGACGGCAGGCGGAGACGCCCGTGCGGCGCTTTGGTTCCCGAACGCTTACATTTTGATACATTTTTCCTGTTGCGAGCGGTTTGCAATTGCGAGTCGTTCGCGTTATTCGGGCCACCTCATTTCCCACAGGACTCGCCGTTCTCTCGATGCACGCTCCCGCCCGCGCCCAGCCCAAGAAAAAGAAGAGCGCCAAGGCATTCTGGCTGAAGCAGCTGCATACCTGGCATTGGGTGAGTTCGGCGATCAGCCTGATCGGCCTGCTGCTCTTCGCCTTCACCGGCATCACCCTCAACCACGCCGCCGATGTCGAAGGGTCGCCCCGGACCGTCGAGAAGAGCGCCACCCTGCCCGCGCCGCTGTTGAAGCTGGTCGCGGCCGATGACGCGCCCGATGCCAAGAAGCCCCTGCCCGCCCCGATCGCCCAATGGGTCGAAAAGGAAATCGACCAGAGCGGCGCGGGCGAGGCGGAATGGTCGGCGGACGAAGTCTATCTCGCCCTGCCGCGTCCGGGCGGCGATGGCTGGGTGTCGATCGACCGGCATGACGGCAAGGTCACCAGCGAAGCGACCAGCCGCGGCTGGGTCAGCTATCTCAACGACCTGCACAAGGGCCGCAATGCCGGCACCGTGTGGAAATGGTTCATCGATATCTTCGCCGTCGCCTGCTTCCTGTTCGCGCTGACCGGCCTGCTGCTGCTCCAGTTGCACGCCGCCAAGCGGCCCAGCACCTGGCCGCTGGTCGCGATCGGGCTTGCGCTGCCGGCGCTGCTCGCCATCCTCTTCATCCACTAACGGGGGTCCATCTTTCCATGCAGATCAGTCCCAAGCTCATCCTGTCCGGCGGCGCCGCACTCGGCGTCACCGGCGCACTGGCCGCGCCGGCAGCCGCGCAGACCATGACCGTCACGGTCAATATCCCGCGCCTGTCGGTCGCCGAATATCATCGCCCCTATGTCGCCATCTGGCTGGAGAAGGAGGGCGCCGCCCCCCGCACGCTCGCGGTCTGGTATGATGTCGACAAGGCCAAGGGCGAAGGCACCAAATGGCTGCGCGACATCCGCCAGTGGTGGCGCGTGTCGGGCCGCACGATGAGCTTCCCGGCCGATGGCGTATCGGGCGCGACCCGCGCGCCGGGCGACCAGAAGATCGCCTTCACCGCCGGCAAGGGGCCGCTCGGCGCCCTGGGTCCGGGCAAATATACGCTGGTGGTGGAAGCCGCCCGTGAAGTCGGCGGCCGCGAACTGCTCCGCCTGCCCTTCACCTGGCCGGCCAAGCCCGGCGTCGCCGCCAAGGCGCAGGGCAGCAGCGAACTCGGCGCCGTCAGCGTCAGCTTCGGCAAGTAACAGGGGACAAAGACCATGAAAGCCAAATATCTGATCGCGGGCGCGCTTGCCGCCCTGATGCTCTCTGGCGCGGCCCAGGCCCACCGCCAGTGGATGCTGCCCTCCTCCACCACCCTGTCGGGCACCGACAGTTGGGTGACGGTCGACGCGGCGGTCTCCAACGACCTCTTCTATTTCGAACATTTCCCGATGCGCACCGACGGCATCGCCGTGACCGAGCCGGATGGTACCACCGGCAAGATCGAAAATGCCGCCACCGGCAAATATCGTTCGACCTTCGACGTGCATCTGACCAAGCCCGGTACCTATCGCATCGCCAATGTCTCGACCATGGTGATGGGCAGCTACACCCTGAACGGCAAGCAGGAGCGCCTGCCGCGCGGCACCACCAAGGCCAATCTGGCGCAGGCGATCCCCGCCGGCGCCACCAATGTCCAGACCGCCGAGGCGAGCAACCGCAACGAGATCTTCGTGACGCTGGGCGCGCCGACCACCACCATCTTCAAGCCGACCGGCACCGGCATCGAACTGGTCCCGGTGACCCATCCCAATGACCTGGTGTCGGGCGAGACCGCGACCTTCCAGTTCCTGCTCGACGGCAAGCCCGCCGCCGACCTCAAGGTCACCGTCATTCCCGGCGGCATCCGCTATCGCGATGCGCTGGGCCAGATGGACCTCGTCACCGACAAGGATGGCAAGCTGGCCGTCAAATGGGGCGCCCCCGGCATGTACTGGCTGAACGCCAGCACCGGTGGCGGCCGCGAAGGTGGCCCCGGCGGTCCTGGTGGTCCGGGCGCGCAGGGCGGCAAGCCGCAGGGCGCACCGCCCGCGCCGCC
>NZ_LUFI01000090.1:0-10259 GCF_005281675.1 Sphingobium sp. MP9-4
CGATAATTTGGCATGAGCCATATTCGAACGGATACTGAGATTCATGATATTCCTGAAACACGCATCTTGGCGTGTGATGTAATGAAAAAGTCTTGCTAAACGGCGCCTTGTGTCGGCGCATAAGGCGCACAAGAACAGCCGGAGCATAACCCGCCACAGCTTTGGCGGGGCCAAGTGGTCACATTTCGAGCGCTTGCGCGGTACGATCTTGCCATCCAATGATCAGGCAAACCGGCGCGACGGGATGCCGCGCCGCTAATGCATTATAGGGGGCGCTTTGCCTCGACGACTATCTTAAGCAGTCTCAAGGTTCACAGCAGACTGTTTGCCCCTCCGATCTGCTTCGACTTCGTAACTCAGGCGCTGATCCTTATGCAGCGTTATCATTCCCGCGCGCTCGACAGCAGAAATATGGACGAAGCTGTCCGGTCCGCCATCTTCGGGCGCTAGGAAGCCATAGCCCTTGTCAGCATTGAAGAATTTTACGGTGCCGATAGGCATGAGTGTTTCCTTTCACGAAAACAGAGAATCCACCCGCGAAATTGCAGGCGAAGCTGATAGCGCAAGAAAGGAAGCGGCACCCAAATGGGGGAGAGCTCCGTCGCAGGCGACGTTAAGCATCAACAAAAATACGGTATAATTGAAAAATGTCAATCCTAAAATCAATTTCGCTACAGAAGTGAAATGAAATTTTTACTAAAAATGAAATTGCAACCTCTAATATTATCGATTTTTATATATAGATATGAATTACATGCGTTATTTTATAGCCAAGTGCGAAAGTGTGGTCGACGCGTTTATAATAGTTCGCATCTCCGTTCAATTTGGTGACCATTTTTGCACTCATGCTCAGCGCGGCCGGTTTTGGATGGTCAAAAAGCGGCAGTTGAAGTGCCCGTATGGTTGGCGCCGTGGAAGGCTCGTTTGCGATCTCCGCATGTCCGGAATCAACGATCCGGCCCTCAGGACCGGACGGTCGGGAAAGTCCCACCCTCGGCCACTCGCGCCCCCCCTGCCCCACATTGTTGATTGATTTTTCAGCTCGGCAATCGCCAGGTTGCCGTCGGCGCCTCACTTGCCTGAATAGGTGAGGATGATGGCTTGATGGTCGCGCTCTCGGGCAATCGCAACCGACGCTTTGCGCCCCTTGCCGGTTGCCGACATCATTCCGCTCCCGCCCGAACGGAAATCGGATGTTTTGCGCATCCCTCCAGCGGCGAAGCGTTCGCGATAGAAGGCCATGATTGCTGCGGCGTCGTCCGTCGTCGTCAACCGCACCTCGTTATTTCGGGTCGTGCCGGCATCTGCACTATTTAATGAAACAAGGACGGAACCGGGGTAGCGCGGTGCAAAGTCGGGCATCTCAAAATCGCTCGGTGGAGCAGTCAACTCTGGAGCGATCCGTGAAGGGACTTGGACCGAAACTGGCTCGTCATGCGGACCGGCATTGTTGGACGGTGCTGCCTGTTTTTCTGAACCGCAACCCGCCAATAAGAATAAAATGGGGAGATAGCAGCCTCGCATATTCTTCTCCTTCATGGGGATGCAGGCTAATCGATGCCGTGCCAATGATGCAATTGGATAGAGCTGCCAACGCATGCTTCGTCACTTGCATTTCGAGCCCGATGATCTCGTCGCGCCCCGACTATATGGTTTCCGCACCTGAAGCAGGGGTGCGATCAGGCAGTAAAGGGATTGTTTCCAAACGCCCCGAACCTTCCAATCCAGTAAATTTTCGCTCCTGTGAGGCATTCGCACCTCTCGCCCGGAAAATCCCTAGACAGGCTGGCGACAAGGGGAACGCCACCATGCCCAGCAACAAACTGACCCGCCTTAAAAGGCTGCGTCTCAAGCTCGAGATCGACCAGCCCGCCAAAAAGCCGGGCAAGAACAATGTTCGTCAGGCAGCACGATCCGCCACAACGAAGGCAGGCGCGCATAGTGTCGCGCAGCGCCCATCGCGCGCGACCTTCCGTCGCGCCGCCTTTGCGCGCGCCGGCCAGAAAGGCTGACGCCTATATCGCGTCACCATCCCTTGCGCCGGGTGGCGACACAGGGCTTCACCCGCTATGACGCGCCGGCCAATGCTTGCATTTGTCGTTCGCCCTGCTAACGCGCCTGCGCCCCTGGCGCCCTTCATCGCGGCGTGCGTCAGGGGTACCATCATGCGGCGCAGGCGCACAGCGCCCGAACCCTTGGCCTGCTATCATGACAGTCAATTATGGATCACGCGCCTCGCACGGCACGATGGCACAGCGGGCACGGGCTATCCCCATTTTGGAAAAAGACAGGCGACGGCGAAATCATATAGACGCCACGCCTGATCCCCCCACCATCGTCGATCCTTCTTCGCCCGATCGATGCCCGGCTGCCGACGACATGTTCGCTTGATGCCATGCTTGCCCATGAGCTGGTTGCGCGATGACATATTGGCGGCTCAGCCAAGAGCTGGCCCAGCCCGCCCTCGGCCAAACCGCCAGTCGACCTCGCCACCGACAAGCCTGCCCGAGACCGATTGTCCGATGCGACGTTCGAGCGCGCTACGCCAGGGGACGAGGGTAAATTCATAGGAATTCTCCAGAAGCGCAAAGCGCCCCGAGAGAAGATCCAGGCGCCGGACCAGCCGCCCCTCGATCCGCTCGCCCTCGCCTGCCTCGCGATAGGGCAAGGCCATTTCTCGGGCGAGCCGTTGGGCGACGCGCCCCAGTTCCCGCTGCTGCAACTGGCCAATCATGCCGGGCGCATAATGGGTCACGGCCCCATCCTGCCTGGCGAGGCCTTCGCCGATCAGCCAGGCGCGGCGCGCTGCGAGCGCAGTCCTTGTCTCTGCCCCGAAACCCGCGTCGCGCATCCGGGCTTCGCCATCGCCGACCAGCAAATGATCGAGCCAGGTCGAGGCGTGCGCCCCTGTCATTCTCTCGAGCGGAACCGGCGCGCGCAAATCGACCATGACCGGCCGATCCCGGGCCTGACCTGCTTCATGGTCCATCACCCGCTCGAGATGATCCGCCGGGATTGTCCAGGTTCCATCTGTCCCGCGCGCCAGCCCGAGCGGCCTGCGCAGCGCTTCCAGACGGCGCTCATGCCGATCGAGAAAAGCCGGCGACGCAGCGGGATCAGCGTCCAGATGTGCATCGCGGTCATAAAGGCCGCCATTGCTCCTGGCGATGGCGGCGATGGTCCGGTCGGCGGGGCGCAATGCTGGGATTCGTGCGCGGATATCGACGATGGTGCCGGCGACGATGCCATCGGGGCCCCTCTCCCCTCCACGGCCTTCGCCCTGCGCTTTACCGAGCGCCACATAATGGCTGTTGCCATCCACGCCCTCGACGATGAGATATTCACGGCCGGCATGTTCATCGGCAAGACCGCGTGCCAGCACGCGCCCGGTGAGCGGTTCGTCTCTCGCCAGCGCAGGATCATGAATGCGCATGGCTGAAGCGGCAAGCGGGCGCGATGTTCTTGCATATTCGCGCTGCAAGGTGCGGATGATATCGCCTTTCTCGCCCATCGCGCGCAGCGTTTGTTCGAGCTCTGCAGCAAGCTGCCACCGCCCTGCCCCGACAGGTTCGGCAAGGCCCAACCGGCCAAGCTGTGCGAGACGGCCGGCGCGCAGATCATGCTCGAAGGGATCGCGCGCACGCGGCGAGATCATATGCTCTGCGTCCGCTGCGCGCACCAATGTCCGATCGATCGATGTCCAGCGCGCCTGACTGATTTCGGCGCGACGGCTCGCCCTGATTTCCCGGTCGCTTCTTGGCCCGAGATCCAGGTCCACCAGTTCGGCAGCCCGTTCCCGCAACCCCTGGCTGATATAATCGCGGGCGATAACGAGGTCCTTTCCGCCATCATCCACGCCGCGCAACAGGATATGGCTGTGAGGATGGCCCGTGTTGAAATGATCGACCGCGATCCAGTCGAGCCTGGTTCCCAGATCGCCTTCCATCCGCGTCATGAGCCGCCGCACGAGCGGTGCGAGATCACTATATTGTGCGCCATCCTCGGGCGCCACGATGAAGCGGAACTGGTGCCGGTCGCCCTCGCTGCGGGCGAGGAATTGCTGCCCGTCGACCGCCTCGCCCTGGGCGCCATAAATCTGTCCGCGCTCCCCCTCGCGCGTCGTTCCATCGCGCTGGAGATAGCGTAGATGCGCCTTGGCGCCGCCGATACCGCCGCCGCCAAGCCGGACGATCCGGGCCTTCACGACCACGCGTCGACGGCGATAGAGTGCGTGGCGATCGCGGCTCGCAAGCAGCCGGCCGACCCCCGCGCCGCGTCCATTGCGGTGGCCGGCAAAGCGACTGGCTGCGCCTGTTCCACGCGGGCCGCCGCGCGCCAGATTGGTCGCCGCCAGAACGGCGCCGGCATAGCGCCTTGTCGAGGGCCCGCGCCCGCGACCGATCCGGCCAAGACGGGGTTCCACATTGTCATCATCGGCCATGCTTCAATATCCTGTGCAGGCCGCTCTCACCTCCATCATGCCCGACGAAGCACCAGCCGACCAGCAGTGCTGCCCGGAGGCACGCAAATCTGCCGCCGGGCGCCCGACCGACACTGTTCCCGAGTCCCCGGCAAGCCAACGGCACCACAGAAAAGGATGTGCAGACAATCACTTGGCAGCCGAAGGGTGTCGGTGCTTTTATCTTGCCCTCCGCGCCCTTTCCGTCATCCCCGCCTCTCCATCTCACGATGCCGACGCCTAATTCGCATGACGGCGCCCTGAAGACCGGCGTCCCACGACTGGCGATTGCAGACCCGGCGATCAGCGCGAAAAGAGACCCGGTCCCGCCACCGATCGATGTCTTGAACCGGGCCCTTGCACATCCCATCCTTCCCTCTAGCGCCATTGCTGAAAAGCCCGCAGCGCCGCCCACTTGCTCTGCAGATTGCGCCGACCCGCCACTTGCTGCGGCGCCCCCTCTCCGTCGACCAGCATCTTCGCGGCGAACCAGCCCCCTTCCACCTGCCCCAGGATCGCGACCAGGTCCCATTCCTCCCCGTCCTCGACCTCGCCTTCATAGGCGCCGAGCCAGCGCTCCGCGATTCGTGCCTCCCACAGCCAATCCTCCTCCGCAGCCATCGCATTGGCCGCACCGCCCCCGGGGCCGATCTGTGCGCCGGCCTGTACGCTGGCCTGTGCGCTGGACATCGCGCCAGCCGAGCCCTGGAGATCTTCCCCGCCTGTCCACCGCAGAGTCACCGCCTTGCGTGCGCCGGTCCGGGCCTGAAAATCCAGATACATGATATCCTCCATCCTTTGTCTGTCCTCTCTTCGAGAACAGACCTCGATCGACGGGCGGCGGCGGGGCTGTCAGGGCCGCGCAGCGCCGCGCTAGCGGCGGCGGAGGAACCGATTTTGTCGGGCAGCCATCAAAAAAATGCGCGCGCGCAGCGCGCTCCTCTTCCCGGCAAAATTGGAGGGGCCGCCGGCCTTGATCAGCCCCGCCGCCGGCCGTCATGCTGGGTCTTGCCGAGATGAGCCTCTCTCCCTCTCCTGCATGCGCTGACCTTGCCCCTGCCAGCTGCCCACATCCGGGGAAAAATCGAGGCGATATCCCGTGCAATTTGCATCCTTCAGGGTCGGGGCGGGAGCGCGAACAGGCGGTCACGCGCACGATCGGTGCCGGCCAGCGCCGCATGCGGGTCAGCATCGTCCGGATCGGCATCGAATGCGGGCGACCGCGCTCCCGAACTATCGTCGGGCAAGGGCGCTGCAACCGGCCCGCCAATGACGAATAGCGGCGGTGTTCCGGGGCGGCGATCTTGCGCCGCGCCGGTCATCAAGATCGCTTCGTCAACGACCGGGCGACCGGCTTCCAGCAATGTCCGTATCCGCGCCACATAAATCCGCGTTTCGAGGGGGAGCGCGCGTCCGCCCAGATATTGGACATAGCGGCCGGGACCGGCATGATAGGCGGCAAAAAGACCGGGATAGCCGAAACGCGCATGCATCTGGGCGAGATAGGCCGTGCCGGCCAGGATATTATCGGCCGGCGCGTCAGGGTCGTCGCCCAGTCCATGGCGCACGCGCATCGCCGCCCAGGTGCCGGGCATCAGTTGCATCAGTCCCATCGCCCCGGCCACACTGCGGATCGGCCTGCCTTGCCGCATGGTCTGGCCGCCGCTCTCGACCCGCATGACGGCCAAAATCCAGCGCGAGGGCAGATTGAACCGACGCGCGGCGTCATCGACCAGAACGGTCCAGCGCGACAGCCGCTCGCCCGAGCCCGGATCGAGATCGTGCCCATGCCGACCCGAAACCGGATCGACAGTCCATCCCTTGGCCCTGCCCCCTGCCCCGTCATTGGCCAGTTCATGCGAAACAGAAGGCTCGGGATCGATGGCGCGCTGGAGAGCGATATCGCCCGAAAACATCATGGGCGCGCGGCCTCGCCCGATGCGACGATCGATAGCGCGATCAGTCCCGTGATCGGCACCGCGGTGGCTGGGCGCATCGATGCGCGGATCGCTGCCAGGAGGCATTGCGATCAGGCGGTCCTCGCCAGCCGGCACTGCCAGGAGAAAGGCGGCGGCCGCGATCGGCAAGGACCAGGCCCCGATCATTTTGCTGCCCCGGCCCAAAGGAGCGTCGCGCGGCCGATGATGTCGGCGCGCTCAGTACTGCCGAAATAGCGACCATCAAATGAGTCTGGGACAGCCGCCATCAGGAGGAGGTAGCGGGTCGGGCCCAGCCCTTCGCAGCCCTGCCAGCGCGGCAAGGGTCGCCCGGCGCCATCGCGTGTCTGGCGCTGTGCCACGAGCCGGCCATTGACGAGGATGGCCGCATCGCGGGCGCAGACGATATCGCCCGGCACGCCGACCACTGTCTTGACCAGCGGCACGTTGAACGGGAGATAGTGCCGACGCGCGGCCAGCAAGCGGGCGGGATAAGGTGCCCAGGCGACGACCATGTCGCCGCGCACCAGATGCGCGTCCGGCACGACGCGATAGAGGCCGATCGGGGCGCTGGCGCTCGCATTCCAGACGAGGCGCGGACGCGGCGGGAAGATGATGCTCGCTCCCAGAGTCAGCGCCAGTGCGCCAAGGCCGAGACAGCAGCGGCGCCGCGATCGGCAGCGGGCCAGTTTCTGCACGCGCAGCGCCTTCCCCCAGGCACTGACTGCGGCGAGGCGGGGATCAGTCATGATCGCCGCCTGTGCCACTGTCCCTGGACCAGGCCTCGATATCATCGATATGGAAGCGCCAGCTGCGCCCGTGGCGGCGCCCGCGAGGGCCCGTCCCGGCGGCCTGGAGGCGCTGGAAGCTGCGCAGAGAAAGCCCGAGATGAAAGGCCGCCTGCTTCATCGTTAGAAAGGGATTGGTCTGTCGCGCGACGCGGGCGCGCATGTCGCAATCGTCCATCGAAATTGCCCTTCTTGCGCGGACCTTCATGGGTCCGCTGCGCAGGGCTTTGCCGTCCGGGTCGATGCATCGGCAGGGTCGCAATCGGGACCGCCCGAATTCGACCGTCCCCCCGAGCGCGTTCGGGGCAACGGCCCCCACGCTCTGTTGGAGCATGGGGGCCGGCCCGAAGGGCTAGTCGTTCGGGTTCCAGATGATGGCGAAGGCGTCCTCGTCATCCTGACCCGCGGCACGGCCGAGATTGGCATAGAGACGTCGGGGTCCGAATTCGGGCGCGGCCAAGCTCAGCGACACATAGTCCTTGCCGGACATTTCGCCGCGCCGCAGCCACCCCGCCCCGACCTCTGCGCCGGCAGCAACAACCTTGAAATCGGGCTGGACCTCACTGGTTTTGCGGCTGTTGGGAATGATCTCGATATCGGTGCGGATCGAGAGGGTGCGAAGCTGGCCCTTGAAGCCATGGCCATCGCGGGTGACAAAACCGATTGCGGGCATTTTCAGTCTCCTTGGTTGTGCGTCCCGGACCATTTCCGGGCGACACACAGACCAGCGGGCCGGCCCCAGCCGGCCGCCCGCACTCGCAGGGCCGCAGCATGCGCGAAGGACCGGGCAGCGCGCCTTATTTGGAGCGAAGCGGCGCGAGGAGCCCATCATGATGGGTGGGGAAATAAGGCAGCAAGGCCGGTTGCAGGCGGCCGGTGGCCGGACCAGGTCGTTGTGGATGGCGCCGGAAGGTTCGTGCTGCACGGCAGGCGAACGAGCGATGCCCGCATGTGGATGCCCAACATAATTTGCCAGCGGCAAAGCGCTGCGCATCTGTCATTTCGATCTCACATATTCGCGTCCGCAATCGCCGCTTCATGGTGCCGTGCTGGGGGCGTGATTGCTGGCTGACGGACCTGCTCGCGAAACACGTGCGGCGCGCATGTTAATCGCAGGGGGCAGAACGGTGCGCCGGCCCAGCGCCGGCCGCTCCTATGCCCCATGTTTCGGCCCCCCCGCACTGCGGGATCGCAAGCACACGCCTTCCAGTCCGATGCAGCGCCGCCAATCCTACCGTAGGATCCGCCGCCGGGTCGGCCTTTTTCCGATCAGCATCCGGGTCGCCCCACGGTCGGCAGGACAGCGCAGATTAAGCCGCGCGGGCCTCGGCCCCGACCATGTTTCGTCGCCGCCCGCGCTGCAAAGCGGCGCGGGCGGCGACGATTTTTTTTTAAATCGGTCCCTGCGCGCTGCAGTTCGCACGCGAATCCAATTGCTCTGGCGCCAGCGGGGTCAGCGCATGTTCGCGACCGATGCATTTGCCTGATCAGCCATGACCGCGCATAGGCGAAATCATGAGTGAACAGATGCAAGCCGCCATTCTCGCCGTGATCGAGCGCGCGCCGCAGTGGATCAGGCAGGATCTGGCATCGAAGGATCCGGCGGCCCGCACCCGTGCGGAAGAGTCGCTGGCGATGATCATAGCCGACGCCATCAGAAAGCAGAGCGAACAGCCTGAATGATCAGGCTCTAAATGATCAGGCGGGAACGCCGGCGGTGCGCTTCAATTCGGCGATGCGCTCGGCGCAGACTTCATGCACGACGCGGCCCAGTTCCTCGACCTGTTTGCCGAGCCAGCTCAGCTCCGCTTGGCTGATCTTGTAATGCTTGGAATAGCGGGCCTTCACATAGGCCTCCTTCAGCTTCTCGAACCGCGCCCGGTCGATATGGCGTTCACTTGGCCAGACATAAGCCAGCCGCCGGTCGATCCGCTCTGCCTGGGTCCGCAGAAAGCCAAGGTTATGCACGTGCGGCGTGTAGAAAGTGCAGACCAGCAGCACGCAGTGGTAGAGGAATTCGGTAGCTTGGTGCATGTCGAACGCCGCCTCTTTCAAGCGGCCTTGGTTCATCACATACCTAGCAGTGTCTAATCGGCCGCCCGCGCTCGGCATCCACTCGTCAAAATATTCCTGCGCCATGGCCAGCGCCTTGTCCGGCGTCTTGGGCTTGGGGGTGTGCAGTTCCTTGTCGTCGCTCTCGTAAAGTGCGATGCCGTCCTTGGCGACGTCCATGAAGAAATAGCGACCATGGGCAAGGCCATCATTCACTTCCTGGAGGGTGTGGACGATGAAATTGACCGGGGTCTTGAGCGTGGCGGTGATGCCATATTCGCGCATCAGCCGCTCATCGACCTTGAGCCAATATTTGACGCGATCAGTCAGCCGCTGGTCGTTGACGATGATCAGGAGATCATAGTCCGACTTGTAGCCCTTGGCAGTGTGCGGCTCATCGACCCAGCTGCCCCGCGCATAGCTGCCATAGAGGATGATCTTCTGGATGCGGCCCTTCTTGCGCCATGCCTGCGTCGCGAGCGCCAGCCCGTCCTCGAATTCCTCGAAGATGATCTGCACGACGCGCGCCAGTTCGCGCTGCTTGTCGGCGGGAAGATGATCGAGATCGTTACGCATGGCATGGCTACCCTGTCGGACCGATCGCCCGATGGCAAGCCATCGGGCGCGGCGGGTTGATCACAGACGATGGGAAAGCCGTCGCCACCAGGGCTCGGGCTCGTACAAGGTTCGCAGGAATATGCGCAGTGCTGCGGCAAATTCCGCTTCGGCCTGCTCGGCGCTGATGCCGTGCCGCTGGGCAAGCTGGGCATAGCTGAGATCCTCCATTCGGATATCAAAGAAGATGGTGCGCTGAAGGACGGTCATGCGGCGAAGCGATCGCCGCCCACGCCGCACGAAGACGCGCAAGGGAAGTTTGTCGGTCATGCCGCTGCCCCTTCGGTGCCCAGCAGATAATCGGCCGCCTTGCTGGCCGCGCTTGCCGCCTTGAAGATCGCCCGCTCATCCTCGCGCAGGACGGCAAGCCAGGAGCCGATATAGTCGCTATGCCGGACGGTGGGCACG
>NZ_LUFI01000091.1:0-8736 GCF_005281675.1 Sphingobium sp. MP9-4
AAGACGCTCTACAATCGCTGGAAGCGGTGGAGCGATAAGGGCGTGTTCCTGCGGATGATGGAAGGTTTGGCTGCGCCTCAGTCTTCCGAACGCAAGACGGTGATGATCGACGCGACCTATCTTAAGGCGCACCGCACGGCATCAAGCCTGCGGGTAAAAAAGGGGATGCTGGCCGCCTGATCGGACGCCTCAAGGATTGGCGCCGGGTTGCTACCCGCTACGATCGATGCCCGACAGCCTTCTTCTCCGCCATCGCCCCCGCTGCCACCGTCATCTTTTGGCTTTGATCAACGAGTCCTGACCCAAGAAACGTTCGATCGCGGCTCCGTCTCTGGGCCTTGCTGGGGGGGGCGTAGCGGAATCAGGCGCTGGTCGTTGCCTGGCCGAGCTGGCGGGCGAGGGTGACGAATTCTTCGACGCTGACGGTTTCGGCGCGGCGTTGCGGGTCGATGCCGATCGCTTCCAGTGCATCTAGCGCGCCGGGGACGGACTTGAGGCTCTGGCGCAGCATCTTGCGGCGCTGGCCGAAGGCTGCGGCGGTCAGGCGTTCGAGGATCTTGAGCTGCACGCCTTCGGGCGCCGGCTTGGGGGTGATATGGACCACGGCCGACATCACCTTGGGCGGCGGGGTGAAGGCGCTGCGATGCACCTTCATGGCGATGCGCGCGTCGCTGCGCCACTGGGCGAGGACGGCGAGGCGGCCATAATGGTCGGTGCCCGGTTTCGCGACGATGCGTTCGGCCACTTCCATCTGGAACATCAAGGTCAGGCTGGACCACCAGGGCAGCGGCGCCCATAGCGCAGACAGCCAGCCGACCAGCAGGGCGGTGCCGACATTATAGGGCAGGTTGGCGATGATATGGGCGCCATCGCCGGCCTCGGCACGGGCATCCACCTCCATCGCGTCGCCGGAAATGACGCGCAACTGGCCGGGGAAGGCCAGCTCCAGTTCGGCGAGCGCCGGCAGGCAGCGCCGATCACGCTCGACCGCGACCAGCCGTCCGCCGGCGCGCAGGATTGCGCGGGTCAGGCCGCCGGGGCCGGGGCCGACTTCGAACGCGGGCTGATCCTGGATGCCGCCGGGAATGGCGGCGATCCGGTCGAGCAACTGTTCGTCGAGCAGGAAATTCTGGCCGAGCGCCTTGCTGGCCTGAAGCCCATGGGCGGCGATCACGTCGCGCAGCGGCGGCAGAGTGGGGCGGGCGTCAGCCGGCATAGGCAATCCGTGCGCGGGCGGCTTCGGCCGCCATCTTGAGGGCGGCGATCATCGCGCCGGGATTGGCGCTGTCGGTGCCGGCAATGCCGAAGGCGGTGCCATGATCGGGCGAGGTGCGCACGATCGGCAGGCCCAGCGTGATGTTGACGCCATCGTCGAAGTTCAGCGTCTTGATCGGGATCAGCGCCTGATCATGATACATGCAGAGCGCCGCGTCATAGGCTTCGCGGGCGCGGGCATGGAACATGCCATCGGCCGCCAGCGGGCCGACAATGTCGATCCCTTGGGCGCGCAGCGCTTCGATCGCCGGGCGGATCACCTCGATCTCCTCGCGGCCGAGTGCGCCATTCTCCCCGGCATGCGGGTTGAGGCCGGCGACGGCGAGACGGGGGCGGGCGATGCCGAAATTGCGCTGCAACCCCTTCACCGTGGTGAGGACGCGCGCGCGGATCAGATCGATGGTCAGCGCCGAGGGCACATCGGCCAGCGCGATATGGATGGTGATCGGTACCACCTTGAGCGACGGGCCGGCGAGCATCATGACCGCGTTCTGGGCCGAGACGCCGCAGCGTTCGGCGACGAATTCGGTCTGGCCCGGATGGGTGAAGCCGACGCCGTAAAGCTGTTCCTTGCCGACCGGCGCGGTGACGATGCCGGCGGCCGATCCGGTGCGGGCAAGGCCGACCGCGACCTCCAGTGCCTGGAAAGCGGTACGGGCGCCGTCGATGCTGGGCGTGCCGGGCACTATCTCGCCCGCTTCGGCCACCTGCATGCAAGGCAGGGCGCGCTCGAACACCTGCGCGGCTTCCTCGGGCGATCCGACGATCTCGACCGGGCCGAGCCACACCGCGCGCAGCGATGCAGCATCGCCGACGGCGAAGAAGGCGGGCAGGCCACGCGCTTCGCGCATGACCCACGCCTTGGCCACGATTTCCGGTCCGATGCCTGCCGGGTCGCCGAGCGAGACGGCGAAGGGCGGCAGGCTGACCGGATCAGTTATATTCGATAACGGCATCGCGGCGAAGATCGCGCAGATAGATGCGGGCGCGCTTGTTGACGCGTTCCTCTTCCAGCTGGGCCTGGATCTGTTCGGGATTGGGGGCGTTGGCCGACTGCGGCTCGTCGCGGCCGCAGACGATCAGGACGCGGACGCCATCGTTGATCGAACCGAAGGGCGGGGTGGATTCGCCGACCTGCAGATTGACCAGAATGTCCTGCAGCTGGGGCGGCAGGTCGCGCAGCTTCACATTGTCATTGTCGACCACGTCGGCGCCGATGCGGGCGCCGATCTCGTTCGCCTGACCGCAGCCCTTGATCTCCTTGACCGCGGCGGCGAAGGTCGCGGCCTTCTGGCTGGCGGCTTCCTTGCTGGTGCCGGCCGGGAAGAGGACCGACAGCTGCTTGAGGCTGAGCAGCGAATCGCGCGGATCGGCGGTCAGCACCTTGCGCTTATCCATCACATAGATGATCGACATGCCGCCCACCGTCTCGATCGGGCCGGCGAGCTGGCCGACCTGCAATTCGGTGGCGGCCTGCGCCAGTTCGGTCGGCAGCTGGCTGGGGCGGACCCAGCCGAGATCGCCGCCGACGACGGCGGTCGAGGCTTCGGAGAACTGGCGGGCATAGGCGGCGAAGCTGCCGCCCTGTTTGATCTGTTCGATGATGTTGCGGGCGTTGGCCGTGATCTGGTCACGGTTTTCCGGCGTCGAGGACAAATAGATTTCGCTGATCCGCACTTCGTCGCTGCCCTTGGCGGCATTGAGGCGATCGACCACCGACTTCACTTCGTCTTCGGAGACGTTGACGAAGGGCTGGATGTTGCGGCGGAGCAGGCGGCTCCAGGCCAGTTCGCCCTCGATCTGACGCTTGATGCTGCTGGCCGAGCTGCCCTGTTCGCGCAGATACTGGTTGAACTGGTCGGGCGACTTGCGGAAATTGGCCGCGACGCGCTCGTAGCTCTGGTTCACTTCGGCCGGATCGATCTTGATGTCGTTCGCCGCCGCTTCCTGAATCTGCAGCGTTTCGTCGATCAGGTTGCGCAGAACCTGGACGCGCAGCCGTTCCTTTTCCTCGGCCGACACCTTGCCGCCATTGGCGGTGATGATGAGGGCCAGGCGCTGATCGACATCGGTGCCGGTGATGATGCGGCCGTTCACGATCGCCGTCGCCTTGCGGACATTGGGATCATTCTTGCCGAAGATGGTGACATCCTTGGGCAGGTTCAGGCCCTGATCGGCGTCATCGTCGACGGCCTGGGCCGACACGGTCTGTGCCGCCATGCCCAGAAGGGCGGTGGACAGGAACAGGGTGCGCAGGCCCGAGCGAACGGATTTGGGCGAGAAAACGACAGAAAGCATCGTCGGCAAAAATCTCCAATACGGTCGGGAGCCAATGCCCCGTTCCGCCTTAACCGGTCCTGAGCGGACGGCGGGAAGGCAGTTCCTTATATGCCAATATTGCGAAAAGCCAGCCGCAGCTGGAAGCTGTTGCCGGCGCGCGCGTCACCGTTGGTCTGATAGTCGCGCCGCCATGTAAAGCCCAGCGTCAAACAATCATCCTCATAGGCAACGCCGAGGCGCTGGCGCACCGGCTCATAGCCGTCGGCCGTGGTGCCCGGATCTTCCTGCGCGCCGGTAAGATCGATGACGGTCGAGCCGAACACCGACCAGAAGCGAGCGAACTGGATGCGGCCGCCCAGGCGCAGTTCCTCGCGGTCCTGCAGATCCTCCAGCGTGATATTGGCGTTGCGGTTGAGGCGCAGATAGCTGATCTGGGCATAGGTCTTCTTGCTGCCCACGGTCGCGTCGACTTCGTTCCGGCGGACCGCCAGATTGTCCTTGTCGACCCGGAAGCGCTGGGTGAAGCTGACGAAATCCTTGTAGCGGATGGTCCAGCGGCCGACGATGTCGGACATGCGGTCGGACAGGCCGGTGCCGTCGGGCAGGATGCTGGCGCGGTTGTCGAGCCGGTAGCTCTGGCCGACATTGGCGTCGAGCGTGAAGTCGGGCAGCGCCAGATTATATTCCAGGCCATAGGTGATGCGGCTCGAATCCTCGAACCGGTCATAGCCCGCGAAGCGGTTGAGCGCGAAGAGGTTGCTGTCCTCCAGATCGACCGACCGGGCATCCTCATTGGGCACCGACAGGTTGGCGAGGTGCGGCGAGGCGACGATCTGGATGCGTGGGGCGATACGCTGCACGCCGCCGAAGGCCTCACCCATGAAGGGCCAGCGCATGTCGACCGCGGCGGCGGCGATGCCGCGCGCCTTCCAGCCCGGATCGCCGGCATAGCTGATCGTGTCGGTCAGCAGATTGTCGCTGCTGTGATAGACGTCGCCGCGCAGATAGGTGGTGAAATTCACTTCCTGGCCAAGGCCCGTCAGCTTGCGCAGATTCCATTCGAACGCGGCAAAGGCGCGCTGGGTATCCTGCCCTTCGGTCCGGGTGATCGCCAGCGTATTGGCCTGGAGTTGCATCTGGCCGCCCAGCAGCGGATCCTTCATCCGCAGCCGATAATCCATGACCGGCAGGGCGATCGGCATCTGACCCTGGGGATCGTCGACACGCAGCGTCTGCACCGCCCAGCCGGCGAGCGAGAAATAGCTGTTCTCGCCGATCCGCTGGACGCCCAGGGTCGAACGCAGCCGGTCGTCGCGGCTGATGTCGTAGCGGCGCAGGAAGGTGCGGTCGGTGGCGACCCGGATCGATCCGTTGACGCTCCATTCAGGCGACAGCTGCATGCCGCCGCTGGCGTCGATCGCGCCGCGAATATCCTTTTGCGAATCGGTTGGCGTGATGCCGCTCGACCGGCTGCCATAGGTGGCATAGCCGGTGATCTGATAGGCACCGCGATCGTAGAGATGGCGGAAATTGCCTTCTATCATCGGCAGCGAATCGCTGTAGACGTGCGGCGTGACGGTCAGGTCGCGATTGGGTGCGAGCTTGAGATAATAGGGGACCGCGACCTCGAAGCCGTTGACCCGGTCATAACGGATATTGGGGACCAGAAGGCCGCTGCCACCATCGTCGCCGACCGGATGCGATAGGCCCGGCACCGGGATCAGCGGCAGGCCGAACAGCTCGACATTGGCGCGGGTATAGGAGACGCGCTGCTTGGTCGGGTCATACACGACCTTGACTGCGTTGATCTGCCAGGTCGGTTCCTTGGGGCAGCCGTCGCTGCCCTCCACCGGACAGCCGGTATAGGCGGCGTGGTGCAGCGTATAGACGCCATTGACCCGCTCGCCCTTGGTCGCGGCCATGCGGCCGCCCTTCTGGAGGACCAGCAATATATTGTCGACCGCGCCATCCTTGAGCGTATCGGTGACATCGAAGCGGTCGCCATAGGCGACGTTGCCGTCGGGATCGATCACCGAGACGGCGCCCTGCGCCTCCACCTTGCCGGTGTTGCGGTCCCACACGATCTTGTCGGCGCGCAGCCGGTTGCCGTCGCGCAGCAACTGGACATTGCCGGTGGCGGTCACGACCTGGCTGTTGGTGTCATATTCCAGCGTATCGGCGGCGAAGCCGATTTCCTGGTCATTGTCGGGCACCGGCGCGTCGGGCGCGCTGATCGGCGTCTGGGGCTCATTCAGCTTGGGCTCGGGCGCCTGTTGCGCATGGGCCAGCGGCGCCGCGAGCAGGCAGGACGAGGCAGCGCCGGCAAGCAGCGCCTGTTTGAACGACAGGGGAAACACGGAAATCTGCAAGCGTAGGGGCCTCTTTGTGGGCACTTCTGGTCCCTGCCTATCGCACTGCTTGGCCCGCGCCGCAATCGCTGCTCGCATTCGGGACGGCGGAAATCCGCCGAATGGCTTTGCAGAGCGGCAAAGCCGCACTATCTGGCTGAAACAAGAACGACACGGCATTCCAGAGAAAAGGCCCCCAGATGGACATCCAATTCAGCCCCACGCGCCCCCAGGTCGACACGTTGGTCCTTGCCGTGGCGAAGGGGACTGTCGACAGCCTGCCGCTTACCGCATCGGCCACGCTGGTCGCCGGCGCCGCCGCCGCGCGCTTCGCCGGTGAGGCGGGTGGCAGCGTCGAGAGCTTCGTCGAGGAAGGTGGCGCGGTGCTGCGCGTCCTGCTGCTGGGCATCGGCAATGGCAGTGCGGCCGACCTGGAGCGGGCCGGCGGCGCGCTGACCGCCAAGCTGTCGACCAGCGGCGCGACCCACGCAGCGGTCGAATTCCCGGCCGGCGTCAGTGGCGAGGATGCCGCCCGGCTGGGCCTGGGCGCACTGCTGCGCAGCTGGCGGATCGACACTTATCGCACGCGTCAGCCCGAAAAGGCCAAGCCGACGCTGGCGACCGTGACGATCGTCGCAAACGGCGCCGAGGCCGAATGGGCCAAGCTGTCGGCGGTCGCCGCCGGTGTCGCCTTCACCCGCGAGCTGGTGTCGGAACCGGCCAACATCCTCTATCCCGAAAGCTTCGTCGCGCGCTGCCAGCACCTGGCTGATCTCGGCGTCAAGATCACCGTGCTGGACCGCGCGGCGATGACGGAGCTGGGCATGGGCGCGCTGCTGGGCGTGGCGCAGGGGTCGGCGCGCGAGGCGCGGCTGCTGGCGATGGAATGGGACGGCACCGATGGGGCCGCCGAAAAGCCGGTGGTGTTCATCGGCAAGGGCGTGACCTTCGACACCGGCGGTATCTCGCTCAAGCCCGGCCCCGGCATGGAAGACATGAAGTGGGACATGGGCGGCGCCGGTGCCGTGGCGGGCGCGATGAAGGCGCTGGCCGGTCGCAAGGCCAAGGCGCGTGTCGTCGGCATTTGTGGCCTGGTCGAGAATATGCCCGACGCCAATGCCCAGCGCCCCGGCGACATCGTGACGTCGATGTCGGGCCAGACGATCGAGGTGCTGAACACCGACGCCGAAGGCCGTCTGGTGCTGTGCGACGCGGTGACCTGGGCACAGAAGACCTATGAACCCGAAGTGGTGATCGACCTTGCCACCCTGACCGGCGCGATGATGATCGCGCTCGGCAGCGAGCATGGCGGCCTGTTCGCCAACGACGACGCGCTGGCCGACGACCTGCTGGCGGCGGGCAAGACCAGCGGCGAGAAGCTGTGGCGCTTCCCGCTGTCGGAGGCCTATGACAAGCTGATCGACAGCCCGATCGCCGACATGAAGAATATCGGTCCGCGCTTCGCCGGCTCGATCACCGCTGCCCAGTTCATCAAGCGCTTCGTCAACGAAGGCGTGAAGTGGGCGCATCTCGACATTGCCGGCATGGTCTGGTCGGACAAGCCCGGCGCCACCGCCGACAAGGGCGCGACCGGCTATGGCGTGCGCCTGATCGACCAGCTGGTGGCCGACAAGTTCGAGCGCTGAAGCCGGTGCAGGTCGACTTCTACCAGCTGAGCCGCGATCCTGTGGAAGGGGTGCTGCCCGCGATCG
The DNA here is from genome assembly GCF_005281675.1 of Sphingobium sp. MP9-4. Taxonomy (NCBI): domain Bacteria; kingdom Pseudomonadati; phylum Pseudomonadota; class Alphaproteobacteria; order Sphingomonadales; family Sphingobiaceae; genus Sphingobium; species Sphingobium sp. MP9-4. The sequence continues at coordinate 7,616 of NZ_LUFI01000091.1, forward strand.
CGGCACGCATCCTGGACATGGGCGCGCGGCTGCTGGTGGTGGCCGACGAGCCGGAGCGGCTGGCCCGCATATCGGCGGGCCTGTGGGCGGGGCCACCCGAAAGCTTCCTGGCCAATGGCCTGGCAGGCGACGGGGTGGACGCCGCCCAGCCGGTGCTGTTGGCGCAGAGCTGTGACGCTGCCAATGGCGCCAGGCATGTTGCGCTGGCGGACGGTGTATGGCGCGAGGAGGCGCTGGGCTTCGATCGCGCCTTCTATTTCTTCGATGCGGACACGATCGACGGCGCGCGGGCCAGCTGGCGGGCGCTCAGCAAGCGCGAGGGCGTGACCCCGCGCTTCTGGCGGCAGGAAGGCCGCAAATGGGTGCAGGGGCCGTGAACGCCCGGAAATAGGGACTTCTACCAAGCCCTCTCGCGCCCCTCTTGCGAAGTGATCCGGCCCGGTCTAAAGGGCGCGCAACTTTATTCCAACAATCCGGAGTTATGAGGGCCATGGCCGTCACGCGCACTTTTTCGATCATCAAGCCCGACGCAACCCGTCGCAACCTGACCGGCGCCGTCACCAAGATGCTGGAAGAAGCCGGCCTGCGCGTCGTCGCTTCCAAGCGCATCCGCATGAGCCGCGAGCAGGCCGAAGGCTTCTATGCCGTTCACAAGGAACGCCCCTTCTTTGCTGACCTGGTCGCCTTCATGATCTCGGGCCCGGTCGTCGTCCAGGTTCTGGAAGGCGAAAACGCCGTGACCCGCAACCGCGACATCATGGGCGCCACCAACCCGGCCAATGCCGACGCCGGCACCATTCGCAAGGAACTGGCCGAATCGATCGAAGCCAATTCGGTCCATGGTTCGGACAGCGAAGAAAATGCCGCGATCGAGATCGCCTATTTCTTCAAGCCCGAAGAAATCGTCGGCTAAACCCGACACCCGTCCCCGGACGAGCAAAAGGCCCGGCGCTCCCGCAAGGAGCGGCCGGGTTTTTTGTGGTTGGGGATGACGGATTTGGGTGGGAACAAGACATAGCCCCTCCCTTCCAGGGAGGGGTTGGGGTGGGTTGCGAGCGTAGCGAGCTTCTGCCCTATCGACCGTAGACCGCCGCTACGCGGCGCACCCACCCCCGGCCCCT
>NZ_LUFI01000092.1:0-8692 GCF_005281675.1 Sphingobium sp. MP9-4
ACGAAGGCCATTTCATGCTGCCCGCCGGCGGCAAATATCAACGCTCGCCGCTGCCCTTCGAACTGATGGTGCCGCATCGCGACCAGTGCACCAACCTCATGGTGCCCTTCTGCGTCGCCGCGCAACCCGCCTCCCCCGTCCGCCCATAAAAAAGGCCGGCGTTTCCACCGGCCTTCTTTCCTGTCCCGATCCACCGCGATCAGCGCGCGTGCATCGTGCTCCGGGCGATCTTGGCGACCAGCGGGAACATGCCGGTATAATTGCCCTGGCGATAGGGCGAGTCGATGTCGAGCGTCGCCATCAGCTGCCGATGGGCAGCCGCCAGATTATGATAGGGCACGCTCGGCAGCAGGTGATGCAACGCATGATAACGCAGGCCGACCGGCGCCCACAGTTCGGGCAGCGTGCCGGGCGGCGGCACATTGACCGAATCCAGATATTGCGCCGTCACGGTCATCGCCTCGCCCTCATTCTCCCACAGATGCGCGACCAGGGTGCGCAGCTGGTTGATGACGGTCATCGCCGAATGGATCGCCATATAGACGAGCAAGGGCTTCCAGCCGAAGGCGAAGACACTGCCGACCAGCGCCAGCGCGAACAGGCAGGCGCCCGCTTCCTGCCAATGCCACATGCGGGCGAACTCACCCTCGGGCGCACGGCGGCGATAGGCGGGATTGATCGACAGCGCCGAAAACTCCGCCACCACCTTGCGCCGCAGCGGCGGGATGATCAGGCTGAGCGGCGTCAGCACGCCAAAGCGCAGGATCAGGCCGACCGGCGCCAGCGCGGCGACGACGATGAACAGGGGCAGCGACCAGGGCTTCATCAGCGCCAGCGGCAGATATTCGGGGTCTTCCGCCGTGCCATAACGGGTGCGGGCATGATGCTGGGTATGCACGCCTTCATACAGGAAGGACGGGATCATCAGCGGAATGCCGACCAGCAGGTTCCAGCCGAATCGGAAGCCGGGCAGCGCGCCCTTGCGGATATGGGTCAGCTCATGGATGAAGCTGGCCGCGCGATAGAGCGCCATCATCGACAACAGGGCACAGCCGATCGCGATCGCCACATTCTGGGCCAGAATCGCACCGGCCAGCGCGCCATAGCCGATCAGCGCCGACGCCAGCATGTCCGGCCAGTAGATGGCCGGGTTCGCGGTCGACAGGGTGCGCGTCAGATCCGCGGCAGCGCGCAGCATCTTCGTATCGTCGGGTATAGCCGACCGCGTGCGCGACGCGGCGGCCAATATGGGATCATGCACAGTCATGCTGCTTTCCCTACACTCCAAATGCGCTGCAATCGTGGCAGCAACGTGACATATTCACCCCGGTTGGGGGTGTGGGCCGGTACAGATGCGCAAGACGCGCATTTCCAGACCGACTCCTAGCGCCCCGACACCGGCCCGAGATTGACATTCCGCAAACAAGCGCCGAACTGCTCGACACATTTCTTCAAGGGCCTGCGCCGTGGCATCAACCGATCTCGTCATCACCCCCGTTTCCTCCAAGGCCGATCTCAAGGCCTTTGTCGACCTGCCCTGGCGGCTCTACGCCAATGATCCCAATTGGGTGCCGCCGCTCAAGTCCGAAGTCTATGGCCTGCTGACGCCCGGCAAGAATCCCTTCTTCGACCATGCCGAGGCTCAATATTTCCTCGCCCGGCGCGGAAACAAGGTGGTCGGCCGCATTTCCGCGCATTTCGACAAGCTGGCGCTGGCCCAGCCGGTCGAACAGGGTATGGGTCCGGGCACCGGCAATTTCGGCCTGTTCGAGGCGGAAGATGCCGAAACCGGCGCCGCCCTGATCGCCGCGGCCGAAGGCTGGCTCAAGGCCAAGGGCATGACCCGCGTGCTCGGCCCGATCTCGCTGTCGATTTGGGAAGAGCCCGGCCTGCTGATCCAGGGCCATGATCATCCGCCGACGGTGATGATGGGCCATAACAGCGCCGCCTATCAGCCGATGGTCGAAGGCGCCGGCTATCAGCCGGTCAAGCAGCTCAAGACCTATGAGCTCGACATCACCAAGAATTTCCCGCCGCTGATCGAGCGCATCGTCGCCTCCGGCGAAAAGAGCGCGCGCATCACCATCCGCAAGGTCGACAAGTCGAAGTTCGATCAGGAAGCCGCGATCATCCTGGGCATCCTCAACGATGCCTGGGGCAAGAATTGGGGCTTCGTGCCGATCACCGACGCCGAAGTCGCCTTCACCGGCAAGAAGCTCAAGCCGCTGGTGTTCGAGGATCTGATCATGATCGCGGAGTTGGAGGGCGAGCCGGTCGCCTTCATGATGACCCTGCCCGACCTTAACGAGGCATTGAAGCCGCTCAACGGTTCGCTCTTCCCGTTCGGCTGGATCAAGCTGCTGCGCTGGCTGCGCAAGCCGCAGGTGCGCACGATGCGCGTGCCTCTGATGGGCGTGGTCCAGCGGCTGCAATCCACCCGCATGGCCAGCCAGCTCGCCTTCATGATGATCGAATATATCCGCCGCAACGCCCTGGCCCATTACAGCGCGACGCGGGGCGAGATCGGCTGGGTGCTGGACGATAATCAGGGCATGAACGCGATCGCCGACGCCATCGAATCGAGGGTCAACAAGATCTATCAGGTCTACGAAAAGACGCTGTAAGGCAGCGGGCGCGCCTCAGCGCCCGCATCCATCCGCCTGCAAGGCCATCATCGCCCGCGCCATCGCCATGCCCAGCCGGCGCTGGGCATCGGTCACCAGATGCAGTTCGTCCGCCTGCCGCTCAAGGCCGCCGGTCGGCACCATATAGGCGCAGCGCAGGGCGATGTCGCGCTGCGCCGCCTGCACCACCGCCCATCCCGGATAGCGCGCGACATGCTCCGGCGCGGCCGGCCGATCGGCGATCTGCGCAAAGAGGAACGGCAGCTCTGCGCGTCCCAGATCCCGCCGGAAATGCCCGACCAGATCGGCCAGCGCAGCGCCATAGCCCGTTGCCGCCGTCCCATTCTCCGCGTCGCTCTCGCCCTGATACCAGAGGATGCCGGCCAGCCGTCCGCGGACCGATCGCACCCGCGCCAGACAGGATCCATAGAGCGTTGTCCGATCCCCGCCGGGTCGCCAGCGCGCGATCGCGCTGCCGCCCTTGGCGCAGGGGATCAGGAGTATGGGCCGCCGCTGCCGCGCGATCAGCGCGCGGGCAAAGAACAGGCCCGGCCCGACCGCCGCCAGCCGGTCCGCCGACGCCATGTCCTGCTGCCCCTGCGCACTGTCGATCGGCTCCATCGCCGGCCGCACGATGCCGTCATTGCCCAGCATCTTCACGCCCGGCACCGGCGCCCTTTCCGGCTCGGTCAGGTCCGCCAGCGCGCCCCGCCCCGACATGTTGGACTGGCCGGCCAGCACATAGATGTCCGGCAAGGGCGCCGCGCCGCCGGCCGAGCCAGCCGCGCCGATCAGCGCGGCCAGGCCCAGCCCGGCAACCCGCCAGCTCAATAGCTGTAGCTCAGGCGGATGCCGCCATAACGATGGAAATCACGCGGCACATAGCCCTGGATCGCCGTCGTCCCGTAACGGTTCGACACATCGTTGATCAGATAGCGATAATGTTGGTCGAACAGATTGTTGATGAAGCCCATCACCTGCCATGACTTGTCGGCGCTGCGCAGGCCGAGCGCGATGTTCACCATCGCATATTCCGGCTGGATGGTGCGCGGATTCTGGTCCAGCGGCACGACCTTGCTCTGCCAGGTGACGGCGCCCTGCGCGACCAGTTCCAGCGGCCCCTGCCCCAGCGGCTGGGCATAATCGATATTGCCCGCCAGCTTCCACTTGGGCGAGATCAGCATCGCCTTGCCGCTCAGATCCTGGCGCGGCGGCGTGCCGACGCATCCCTGCGCCGCGGTCTGGTTCACATAGCAGGCCGCGCCGGCAAATTCCTTGAACTTGGCGTCCAGATAGGTCAGCGACCCATTGATGGTCAGCCCGGCCACCGGGCGGATGCTGGTTTCCATTTCCAGGCCCCGGATGCGCACCTTGCCGACATTGGTCAGGCGGAAATTCTGCGTCCCGTCGGCCAGATTTTCCACCGCCTGGGTCTGGAAATCGCGGAAGTTGGAATTGAAGACGGTGAGGTTCAGCGTCACCTTGCGATCCAGCAACTGCGATCGGAAGCCAAGCTCCAGGCTGTCGGATTTTTCCGGGTTCACCGGGCCGGCGTCGGCGCGCGCCTGGTTGAAGCCCGACGAGATGTCATAGGCCTGCCCCTTATGCCCGGTCGCATAGGTGAGATAGAGGTTCATGTCGCGCGCGACATCCTGCTTGATGCCCAGCTTGTAGGTGCCGAAACTGTCGCTGCTGCGCCCCGCATAGACCCGGCTGGCCGCCAGATCGGTGAACACATAATCGATCTTTTCCCGGCTGTAGCGGCCACCGGCGATCAGCGTCGTGCCGGGCAGCGGATCATATTCCAGCTGGCCAAAGCCCGCGATCAGGTCGCTGCCATTGGTCGCATCCCAATTGGCGTTGGAAAAGAGCGGCCCGCGATAGAAGTCGCGGCCGATGTCGACATTGCTGTAATAGGCGCCCAGCGTATAGCGGAACCGGTCCTTGCCGGGCGAAATCAGCCGCAGTTCCTGACTGAACTGTTCGCTGTCGAAATGGCCATATTGGAAATTCTGGAAGCTGGTGATCGCGGAATCGTCGCTGTCGAACCAGTCATGCGACTTGTAGCGGTCATGCGCGGTGATCGACATGATCGTCGGCCCGCCCGTATCATAGCTCAGTCGCAGCGACTGGGCGAAATCATTATAGGTGTTGCCGGTCGGGAAATCGATCGACACGTCCGTATTGTCCTTGTCGACCGTGATGCCCGGCGCGAACACATCCTGGGTGAAGGCCGGGTTGCCGCGCAGGATCGCATTATCGCCCAGTTCGATGAAGGGCCGCGTCGATGTCGTCCGCCCATCGGCATAATCGATCGCCAGATCGGCCTGCAACTCAGCCGTCGGGTTCCAGCGCAGCTTGTTGCGGGTGGAGAAATAGCGGCGCCCGTTCAGCGTCTTGCCATCGGCCAGGTTGCGCGAATTGCCCTTGAAATCATCATAGTTGACGCTGGTGCGGAAACCCAGCGTGTCGGTCAGCGGCCCGGAAAGAACCGCGCCGATCTGCTGCTCGTCATCCGTGGTGATCATGCCGCGCACCGACGCGGTCAGCGTCTTTGTCGGCGCCTTGGACACGATATTGATCAGGCCAGCCGAGGCCGATTTGCCATACAGCGTCGTCTGCGGCCCGCGCAGCACCTCGATCCGCTCGATATCGGAAAGATCGGTGAAGGCGCGCGACTGGAAGGCCAGCGCCACATCGTCCAGGATGACCGCGACGCTCGGCTCGACGCCGGGGCTGAAGGCCAGGGTGCCGACGCCGCGGATCGCGACATTGGCGCTCGCCGGATTTTCCGCCGGCCGGATGCTCAGCGACGGCGACACGCGGCTCAGATCGTTGAAATCCTGCACCGCATTGGCCTGCAACTGGGCCTCGCCCAGCACCTGCACCGACAAGGGCACATCCTGCACATTCTGTTCGCGCTTCTGCGCCGTCACGATGATGTCGCCAGCCGACATATCCTGCGCCTGCGCATGGGCCATGCCCGCCAGCGCCCCCGATACGACGCCAACCAGCAGGCTCGCCATCACGACTGCCATTTTCGACTGCCCCTTCATCAACCTCTCCCGATCCTGTGTTCCAAAGCTGCCACCGGGAGCCATCGGCCGATGCGCCGGTTTGCCCGACTGCACCGGCATCAAAGCCCACATTGCGGGACTCGGCTCCGGATTTCGAAAAGGCTGTATCCGACAGATCAGGCCAGCGCAACATATTGGTCAAACCAATATTGATGAACACGGCACTTGTCAGACAAATTGGCCTGACAGATCGATTGTCATGGCGAATGGCTGCGCTCCGGCGGAAGCAGGCGGCCGTGAATCACCATCGGCGCGATCGACGGTCCGCAGACAGTCGATCGCGCCGATCGCGCATTGTCAAAATCGGGTCAGGCGGCGGCCGGGGTCGCCTCGGCCGGCTTCAGATGGCGTGCCAGGAAGTCGAGGCAGCTGCGCACCTTGGCACTGTCCCCCTGCGCCGGCAGATAGAGGGCAACGATCGGCGATTCCGGCAGCGCGACAGCGGGCAGCACCGTCTGCAACCGCCCCTCTTCCAGATCGTCCGACACCGCCCATAGCGACTTGATGACGATACCGGCGCCATTGAGCGCCCACATCCGCGCCATTTCGCCATCATTCGTGCTCAGCACCCGGCTCGCCCGGCTATTGTCTCGCCCCATGTCCATGTCGATCGCGCGCCACATATCCTGCCCGCCGCCAATGACGATGCGGTCATGGCTGGCCAGATCCTCGATCGTGCGCGGCACGCCGCGTCGGCTCAGATATTCGGGCGAGGCGCAAAGCATGCGCGGATTGTCGGCCAGCCGCTTCATGATCAGGCCGCTGTCGGGCGGCGGATCGAAACAGATGGCGATGTCATGGCCGGTCTCGACGATATTGGCTGCCAGCCCCGCCGCCTCCAGATGCACCGCCACCTCGGGGTGCAGCGTCGCATAATGCTGGAACAGCGGCGCCAGCCGGCTGCGGCCCGAATGCAGCGTCGTCACCACGCGCAGCGCCCCGACCGGTTCGGTGGCGTTGCGCATCACGACATTTTCCGCCTGGTCGATGTCGGACAGCGCCTGCCCCGCCTTCTCGTAGAAGATCTGGCCTTCCTGCGTCAGCGTCATGTGCCGGCTGTTGCGGCGCACCAGCATCACCCCCAGCCGCGACTCCAGTTGCGACAGGCGGCGACTGGTCGCGGCAAGCGACAGGTCCAGTCGTTTGGCCGCTTCGGACAGGCTGCCCGATTCGGCAATTTTCACGAAGGACAGGATTTCAGCATAGCGATCGGCCATGCGCAAAAAGCTATGCGCGTTACGCTGCATTGCAATAGGCGCAAGGTTGCAGTTCCGTGTGAAAACATTGCCACGTCTCCCAAACGGCACGGAAATGCGACGGAATTTTGCTGGCGTTACCGCTACCGCAAGGCTGGCTTGCATGGTGTGGACCACGTTGACCGTCGCTTGTGCGTCGCATCATTTTTCGAACAAAGGCCGCCCGTCGGCTCCATTTCGGAAAGGACCGCCATGATCCGCACGCTCGCCGCAACGCGCGCCGCGCCCACGCCCAAGACCAATCAGCGTCTTGCCTGGAACGATATCGAGGCGCTGCCCATCTATGCCGCCATGGCGCTCTGCTTCGCCTGCGCCTGGCTGGCGATCAGCGACAGCACCCCCACCATCTATGCGACCATCCTGAAGGCGGTCGGCATCATCGGCGGCATGGCGCTGCGCCATGCCTGGCTGAAACTGGATGAAGCCGACGGCACGGACATCGCCTGACCTGTAGAGAACCGCTCCCCCTATGATCGTCGGACGTGCCCCACGTATCCGCCAGAGTTTCCAGACCGCGTGGCGCGCGCTGATCGCGCTGTTCTTCTGGGATCTGGCGGTCACCATCTTCTACTTCATCTCACCCTTCAAGGCGCCGGCCCTGCCGCTGACCATCTTCGGCACCGCGCTCGCCCTGGTCCTCGGCTTCCGCGTCAACTCCGCCTATCAGCGCTGGTGGGAAGGCCGCATCCTGTGGGGTGCGATGGTCAATGTCTCGCGCAGCTGGGCACGCGCGGTGATGAACTTCATCCCCGACCGGGCCGAAACGGCGGACCTGCGTCAGACCCTGGTCGAACGCCATATCGCCTATGTCCAAGCGCTGCGCTGCCAGCTCCGCCGGATCGATCCCGCGCCCGATGTGCGCCGCCTGCTCGCCGGCCCGGAGATTCCGGAACTGGGCCGTCGCAATCCCGCCAACGGCCTGCTCGACGGATCGGGCCGCCGGGTCGAACAGGCGCGCGCGGACGGCTGGATCGACAGCATCCAGCAGACCCAGATCGAACGGCTGCTGGTCGACATGTCGAACGCGCAGGGCGGCATGGAGCGGATCAAGAACACGCCGCTGCCCGCCCAATATCGCAGCTTCCCCAAATTCTTTACCCGGCTCTTCTGCATCCTGCTGCCGATCGGCCTGGTCGAGACATTGGGCATCGCCACCCCGGTCGGATCGGCGGTCGCGGGCTTCATGTATCTTGCCGTGCTGCAGATCGGCGACGACCTGGTCGATCCGTTCGGCAACGACGTCCACGACCTGCCGCTCGACAGCATCACCACCACGATCGAAGCGGACATGTGCGACACGCTTGGCCGCGAAGGGCCTCCGCCGGTCCAGCCGGTCGACGGCGTGCTCTGGTAAAGCCAAAGATCGCCCGCCAAACCGGCCGTCATCCTGCATTAGATGCAGGATCCATTCAGCGCGCCCTCGCAGCACAGAAGGAATCCCGGATCCTTCGACGAGTCCAAGAGAGCCTTTCGCTAGGATGACGCTGATAGGGATCAACGTGTTTCGACCGATAGTGTTGAAGACCCGGTCTTTGCAGTGATGGCGCGGTTCTGATTCACTGGCGTTGTCGTTAGGCGACGGGCTGATGATGGGTGATCGGACGGTGATGCAGGAGGTGCTGTTTTACAGCTTCAGCCTGGAAGATCATGTTCCCCAGAGCCACTTGTTGCGGGCGGTGGATCGTTTCGTTGATCTGGACGGGATCTGGGAGAAGCTGCGGTCATTCTATAGCGA
>NZ_LUFI01000093.1:0-157275 GCF_005281675.1 Sphingobium sp. MP9-4
CAGGGAGGGGTTGGGGTGGGTTGCGAGCGTAGCGAGCTTCTGCCCTATCGACCGTAGACCGCCGCTACGCGGCGCACCCACCCCCGGCCCCTCCCTGGAAGGGAGGGGAGTAGGAAACGTCCGCTTCTGGTCGCTTGCGGCCTGCCTGAACGTGGCCGTGCGGCTCTAGCGTTTCGTCTGACGGGCCCAGCGGGTGTCGATCTTGGCCTGGGCGCTGGCGCCCTGGGCGTGACTGACCAGGGAGAGGCCGCGCAGGGTCAGTTTGTGGCCGGACAGCCATTTGCCGGCGATGCCATAGCCGATGTCGTAGACGGCGGAATCGCTGTGGGTGTCGCCATTGACGACGAACTGGGTGACGATGGTCACCGGCAGTTTCTCGTCGCCGATGCTGTCGTCGGGCAGCTTGGCGGCATTGCGCGCCTTTTTCAGCGCATCCTCGAACCAGCCGGCCTCGATCCGCGGTTCGCCGGTCGTGTCGACCGGGGCGATGCCGAGCGCCTTGGGGAAATGGATGGTCTGGCTCTGCACCAGCTGATCGGGATCGGCGGGCTTGAGCGTCAGGCGGCTGTCGCCATCGGCTGCGGCGTTGAGCACCAGCCGGGCGGCGCGGGCGGATGCCTTGCTGCTTTCGGCGGCCTTGCTGGCGCGTTCGTCCTTCTTGTCGGCCCAGTTGAGATAGAGGGTGAGGGCGGAGATCAGCACCGCCGCCACCGCCAGCAATTCGCCCAGCGTAATCCAGCGCCGGCGGATGCGGGCGGCTTCCTCCTTGCGGGTCTCCTGCTTGGCCTCGGGGCTGTCGCTCATCGGGTCAGGCCGTCTGTGGCGGGACTTCGAACTTGTCGATCACCCATTCCTCCGCCTGCGCCTCGCCGATCCATTCCTGCATCCAGGGATGGGCGATGATCGCGCGCATATAGGCTTCGGCAAAGCGGGCGACGGGCAGCTGATAGGTGATGAAGCGGGTCACGACGGGCGCGAACATCAGGTCTACGGCGCCGAACTCGCCGAACAGGAAGTCGCCCTCACCACCATAGCGGGCGCGGGCCTGGGCCCAGAGCTGCATGATCCGGCTGATGTCGTGAGCAACGGCCTCCGACGGCGGGACCGGGTCATAGATCTGGCGGATGTTCATGCTGTGCTCGCGGCGGAGCGCGGCGAAGCTGCTGTGCATTTCGGCCGCCATCGAGCGGGCCATGGCGCGGGCACCCGGATCGGTCGGCCAGAACTGGTCGCCCCCGGTCTTTTCATTGAGATATTCGACGATGGCCAGGCTGTCCCACACGACGATGTCGTCGCCATCCCACAGGATCGGCACCTTGCCGGAGGAGGGGGCGAACTCATCGCCCTCGCGACGCTTTTCCCATTCCTCGTCATAGAGAGGGACCACCACTTCCTCGAACGGAAGGCCGGAGAGCTTGCACGCCAGCCAGCCGCGCAGCGACCAGCTCGAATAGGCCTTGTTGCCAATGAACAGCTTCATCATGGCCATGTCTTAGCCGGGCGGGCTTCGATAAGTCGAGAGCCGATAGAGAGGGCTTTCCACTTCGCGTCGAACCGCCTAAGGGGCGGGCATCCCCGGGGGGCCGCTCATGCGCGGCTGAGAGGTGGTCAGCAGACCACGACCCGCTGAACCTGATCCGGCTGATACCGGCGTAGGGAGGGCAAGGCGGCAGGTCCGTCGTCCCTCCTGTGGAGTGGACGTGAAATGAAGACTGCCCGATTGCCCCATGTTGGAAGCGCCTGCCTGACGCTGGCCCTGTTGATGATCGCATCGCCCGCGATGGCGGAGGATGAACTGGACCAGTCGACCAATATCCAGGTCGTCGGCCATCCAGACCCCGAAGGCTTGCTGCCCGATCAGAGCGCGCCCAAGGCGGTCAGCGCGATCTCCACCGACTTCATCATCAAGCAGGCGCCGACGCTCAACGCCTTCCAGCTGGTCAACCTGCTGCCCGGCGCCAATGTGTCGTCCAGCGACCCCTATGGCCTGTCGGCATCGTCCAGCCTGACGCTGCGCGGCCTGGGCCAGGACCAGATCGGCGTATTGATGGAAGGCGCGCCGCAGAACGACATCGGCTATTATTATGCCTATCCCTCCCAATTCGCCGATGCGGAGAATGTGCGGCAGGTGATGCTGGCACAGGGCGCGGCAGATATTGACTCGCCGGTGGTCGCGGCGGCCGGCGGCCTGTTGTCGCTGACGCTGGATGATCCCAGGGCGGAGGCGGGCGGCCTCGTCAACCTGTCGGTCGGTTCCTATGACGAGCGGCGCGTCTTTGCGCGGATCGACACGGGACGGATCGGATCGACCGGGCTGAAGGCCTTCATTTCCTATTCCAACAACCGTGCCGACAACTGGCGCGGGGCGGGCCATGATCAGCGCCAGCATATCGACGCGAAGCTGCTGAACGAATGGGGCGAGGGCAACCGGGCGAGCATCGCCTTTTCCTTCAACGACGCCAAGACATCGACCTATCCCAGCCCCAGCAAGACGGACTGGGAAGCCTCTGGCCGCGGCTATAATTTCGACGAGACCTATAGCGAGGGGAACACCAACTACTGGCGCCTCTATCGCGCGCCGTTCCGCAATTTCTATGTCGCGGCGCCCGTCCACCTGAAGCTGAGTGACACGCTGAGCTTCGACAGCAGCGCCTATCTGCAGATGGGGCATGGCAATTCGCCCTATGGCACGCAGCTCGCCACCACCGGCAATTATCTGGGCACCGAGGAACTGACCCAGCCGATCGACCTGCCCGGTGCGGTCGATGGCGTCGCAACGGTGCTGGGCAACTGGACCGGCAAGCAGTTCCGCGTCGGCGACGTCAGCAAGCTGACGCTGCAGGCCGGCGCGCATCGGATCGTGGCTGGCCTGTGGTTCGACTATGGCACCGACCGGGTGACGCAATCCTATACGTCGATCGATGCCGATGGTCGGCCGGTCGACCAGTGGGGCTATCAGGACAAGGCGATCCGCACCGCCGACGGGCGGCTGCTCGCCTATGAGAATCAGCGCACCAAGACGGTCACCAAGGGCTTCTTCCTGTCCGACAGCATTGCGGTGACGCCCAAGCTGGGCATCGACATCGGCTTCAAGGGCGTCAACCTGCTGCGCAACGGCCGCAATTATCTGCCGGGCCCGCAGTCGACGGTGCGGATCGACAGCTTTGCCGCGCTGCCGCGGGCGGCGATCCATTATCAGCTGGACGACCGGCAGCAGCTGTTCGCCAACATCACCACCAATTTCCGCACGCCCAACGAGTTCGCGCTCTACAACAGCTATTATGGCGGCGAACTGGTGAGCCAGGGCACCAACGGCCTGAAGAATGAATATTCGATCTCGCAGGAACTGGGCTATCGCTATATCGGCCCCAGCCTGTCCTTTTCGCTGACCGGTTTCCATTATCATTTCCGCAACCGCCAGGTGGCGACGGTGATCGACAGCGGCGGCGCGCTGGTCAATTCGACCATCAATGCCGGCAGCCAGAACAGCTATGGCCTGGACGGCGAGATCGACTATCGCCCGGCCAAGGGGATGAGCATCTATGCCTCGGCCGAATATCTGCACACGCGGCTGAACGACGATCTGGCGATCAACGGCGATTATCTGCCGACCAGGGGCAAGCGGGCGGTATCGGCCCCCAGCTTCCAGTTCGCGCTGGGCAGCACCTATGATGATGGCCGGCTGTTCGGCAGCAGCGCGCTCAAATATGTCGGCCGCCAATATGCGACCTTCATGAATGACGAGAGCATCAAGGGCTATGCCACGCTGGACCTGTCGGTCGGCGTGCATCTGGCCGGGCTGATCGACGCGCAGGTGATGGACCTGCGCATCAACGCGATCAACGTCACCAATCCGCGCGTCCTGTCGGGCGTCTATTCGATCAGCACCAATGCGCAGGACACGGTCGGGCGTAACGGCACGCTGATCGCCGGTTCGGCGCCGACCTATTATGTCGGCAGCGGGCGCGCCGTGGTGGCGACGCTGTCGCGCGCCTTCTGACGATGAGCGCCGCCGCTCCGCATCTGGTCCATGGCATGGGGCTGGCGCTGGAGGCGCCGGCCTGGCCGGCGATCACGGCGGATGAGGCCGCGGCGGTGCTGGCCCACTTCCCTGACGCAGGCCGGCTGGCGGCGCTGGCCTGGCATTCGCCGCGCCCATTTTCGGCGGCGGCGCTGGTCGAGACGGATCGTGGCCCGCTGTTCCTGAAGCGGCATCACCAGCGCTTGCGGATGCCGGCGGCGCTGGCCGAGGAGCATGGCTATATGGCGCATCTGCGCGGTGCCGGGCTGGCGGTGCCCGATGTGCTGCGCGCCGCCGATGGCGCCGGCGCGATTGCCCTGGGCGAATGGAGCTATGAGCTGCATCGCCAGGCGCCGGGTATCGATCTTTATCGCGATCGCCAGTCCTGGACGCCCTTCCTGTCGCCCGATCATGCCTTTGCGGCCGGCGTCGCGCTGGCGCAACTGCATCGGGCGGCGGCCGGCTTCGCCGCGCCGGCACGCGGGCCGCATCCGCTGGTGTCGAGCTTCACCATATTGCCTGCCGTCGATCCGCTGGTCGCAGCGGACGCCTATGTCGCGGCGCGACCGGCGGTGGCGGCCTTCCTGGCGGATATGCCCTGGCGGTCGGAACTGGCGCGGCTGTTCGCGGCGCTGGGGGAGGGGCTGGCGCCGCGGCTGGCGGAGCAGCCTGCGCTCTGGACCCATAATGACTGGCACCCCTCCAACCTGCTCTGGTCGGCGGAAGGGGCGGTCAGCAGCATCTTCGATTTCGGCCTGTCGACCCGCAGCAGCGCACTGCATGATCTGGCCACCGCGATCGAGCGGACGGCGATTCCCTGGCTGACGCTGGATCAGGGCCGGCTGGCCGAGTCGGCGGATGTGGAGGGGGCGCTGGCCTTGCTGGCGGGCTATCGCAGTGTCCTGCCGCTGGCGCCTGCCGAGATCGATACGCTGCTGCGCCTGCTGCCGCTGGTCCATATCGAATTCGCCCTGACCGAGATCGACTATTTCTTCGGCATATTGGCCGATCGCGAAGGCGCGATGCTGGCCTGGCAGGCTTATCTGGTCGGCCATGCCGACTGGTTCCTGTCGGGGGCGGGGCAGGGCTTTCTGGCGCAACTTCGCGAGGGAGTGGCGGGCTGATGTCGATGCTGGAGATCATTGCCGTCATCATCAGCTTCCTCGGCATCTGGCTGACGGCGCGGCGGCATCTGCTGTGCTGGCCAGTCAACCTGATGGCCTGCGCCCTGTATGCCAAGCTGTTCCTGGACGTGCGCCTCTATGCCGACATGGTGCTGCAGGCGTTGTTCGGCATCGCCATCATCTATGGCTGGATCGGCTGGGCGCGGGGCAAGCGCGACGAGGGCGAGGTGCGGGTGGTGCCGCTGCCGCCGATGCGGGCCGCCAAGGGACTGGCGCTAGGCGCGATCTGTGCCGGCGCGATCGGCTGGTTCACCCATCATTATACCGATGCGGCGCTGCCCTGGATGGACTCGGCGCTGAGCAGTTTCAGCCTGGTCGCCCAATATTGGACGGCGCGGCGCCATGCGGCGAGCTGGCTGCTGTGGATCGCGGTCGACATTTTCTATGTCGGCATGTTCATGTTCAAGGGATTGTGGCTGACCGCCGGCCTCTATGCCGCGATGATCGGGTTGGCGGTACTGGGCTATTGGCGTTGGCGGCAGGCGATGCGTCGCAACACAGCCTGAACAGGGCTGCTGCCTTGGAATCGGCAGGAATTGCATCTGTCTGGAAAATGGAGGCCCGAGCCGGAATCGAACCGGCGTGCAAGGATTTGCAGTCCTCTGCGTCACCACTCCGCCATCGGGCCTTCCGTGCGGTGGAGGCGGCAAATGTCCGCCTTTGATCGCAAAGTCAAGCGCGGGAAGGCGAACAATCCCAAGAATCTCGCTCTCCATCGTGGAAAGCCGCTTGGCGCGGGGGAAATGCTGATTTAGAGGTCCGGTAATCCCCTAAGTGTATTGCATTGCCAATACAGTTGTGCCAAGCGAGGAACTATCGTGACCGAGCAGAACTTTTCTTCGATGCGGACCGCCATGGTCGAGAGCCAGCTGCGCACCAGCGCCGTGGACGATCAGCGCGTGATCGCTGTGATGGCGAAGGTGCCGCGCGAGGACTATGTCCCCGCCGAGCGCCGGGCCATGACCTATGTCGATCGCCCGATCCCGCTGGACGGCGACCGTGCGCTGAACCCGCCGCTGGTCACTGGCCGTCTGCTCAAGGAAGCCGATGTCCAGGCCGGCGAGAAGGTGCTGCTGATCGGCGCCGCGACCGGCTACAGCGCGGCGCTGCTCGCCGAGCTGGGTGCGCAGGTGACGGCAGTCGAGGTCGAGGGTGGCGCGGAGATCGCGGTGCCCGGCGTGACCGTGGTGCGTGGCCCGCTGGCCGCCGGCGCATCGGCCGGTGCGCCCTATGATGTTCTTTTCATTGACGGCGCGGTGGAGGAAGTCCCCGCTGCGCTCGTCCAGCAGCTAGTCGATGGGGGACGGGTGGTGACGGGCGTCGTCGAACGCGGTGTCGCTCGCCTGTGCAGCGGCCGCGCGGTGGCGGGCGTGCTGGGTCTCGCCAGCCTTACCGACATGGAAATGGTCGTGCTTCCCGGTTTCGCCGCGCCGGAGCAGTTCGTTTTTTGAGACAGGATAGATGACAGCAAAGCGTATGACCCTTCGGCGCCAAGCCGCTACAGCCTTGCTGTTGCTATCCTCCTCCATGGCAGGGGTGGCGCATGCCGAAACCCTGCAGGGCGCGCTGGCCAAGGCCTATCGCACCAACCCGACCCTGACCGCCGCACGCGCCGGTCAGCGGGCGACGGACGAGAATGTCCCGATCCAGAAGGCAGCGGGGCGGCCCACGGCCAATTCGCAACTCCAGTTCCAGGAACTGGTCATCCGCCCGTCGAACAGCTTCCTGGCGCCGCATCGGTCCGCCAGCGCCAGCGGCAGCATCGATGTGCCCATCTATTCCGGCGGCACTGTGCGCAACAGCGTGAAGGCGGCGGAAACGCGCGTCGAATCGGGCCAGGCGAATCTGCGCGGGACCGAGGCGAGCGTGTTCTCGCAGACGGTCGCCGCCTATATGGATGTGATCCGCGATATCGCGCTGGTGTCGCTCAATGCCGCGAATGTGAAGGTGCTGGAGGTCAATCTCCAGGCGACCAACGACCGGTTCGAGGTCGGCGATGTCACTCGCACCGACGTCGCCCAGTCCGAATCGCGTCTGGAACTGGCCCGCTCCGACCTGCAGCGCGCCGAATCCAACCTGATCACCAGCCGCGAAAATTATATCGCGATGGTCGGCGAGGCGCCGGTCGATCTGGAATCGCCGCCCGCTCTGCCGGGCCTGCCGGCCGATCCCGACAGCGCCGTGCGCGTCGCGCTGGCCGATAATCCCGATATCCTGGCTGCGCAGAAGTCGCGTGAGGCGGCGCGTTATGACGTGAAGGCGGCCAAGGGCGCCACGCTGCCGACCCTGAGCGGTTTCAGCCAGGGCAGCTATACCGACTATATGGACAAGGACATTGCGGCCAACAAGCAGGCGGCCGTCGGTGCGACCCTGACCATTCCCTTCTACCAGGGCGGTCGCCCGGCCGCACAGGTGCGCCAGAACCAGGCGCTCGAGTCGCAGGCGATCGAGCGGCAGATCGAGGTCGAGCGCGGCGTGATCTCGCAGGCGCGCGCCGCCTATGCCGCGTTGCAGGCGTCGCTGCGCACGATCCAGTCGAGCCAGAAGGCGGTCGATGCCGCCGAACTGTCGCTGGAAGGTGTGCGGGCGGAAAATTCGGTCGGCAGCCGCACCATCCTCGACATCCTCAATGCCGAGCAGGAATCGCTCAACGCCAAGGTCGAACTGGTGACCGCGCGCCGCAATGCCTATGTCGCCGGCTTCACCCTGCTGGCGGCCATGGGCCATGCCGAGGCCGACGATCTGGGCCTGGAAAGCGGCACCCTCTATGACCCGATGGTCAATTATGACCGGGTCGAGGGCAAGTGGTTCGACTGGGACTATGACGGCAAGCCCCAGGCGGTTTCGACACGTACCGTTGACACGCCGGCTCAAAACGCCAAAGTCGATGCCGCGCAGCCTTAACCGCTTGTTAACCTGAACAGGTAATCTTGGCGGAATAGGTGCGGAATGAAATTTGGACGGGAATTATCCATGGGTGACATGACCAAGGAACCCTCGATGGAAGAGATACTCTCGTCCATCAAGCGGATCATCGCCGAAGAGGGCGAGGACGCCGTTCAGGCCGCGCCGCAGCGCCGCCAGAAGACCCCGATCGACCTGAGCGCCGCGTCCCATGCGGTGATGTCGGCCGAGGTCGAGGAAGTGCTGGAACTGACCGACGAGATTCCGGTGGAGGAAGTGATGCCCGCGCCCAAGTCGACCCGCGCCGTGAAGGCCGTGGCCCCGTCCGAATCGGACGGCGACTCGATCCTGTCGGTGGAAAGCGAAGTGGCCGCGCGTCATTCGCTTTCGGCCCTGTCCACCATGCTGGTCAGCCCGCGCGAGGGCGAGGACAATACGCTTGAAGCTCTGGTCCGCTCGATGCTGCGGCCGATGCTTAAGGAATGGCTCGACGCGCGACTGCCCGCGCTGGTCGAGGACATGGTCGCCAAGGAAATCTCCCGCATCACCGGCCGCTGAGGCCGACAGGCCGGCGATCGCGCGCCGGCCTCTTGCCGGGGGCGTAAGGCGCGCCTAGACCACGGATCATCTCATCGACGCGCCCGGCCGTGCATTGCATGCGCCGGCACGCCGTGTTTTCGATCCGAGGGTGATTTTTCCATGAAACATATCCTGCTTGCCGGCCTTGGCGCACTGGCCCTGTCGCCGATGCTGTCGTCTGTGCTGGTGGCGCCGGCGGCTGCCCGTCCTTTCACGCCCAATGACATGGTGTCGCTGGACCGGGTGTCGTCGCCGACCGTGTCGCCGGACGGCAAGTGGATGGCCTATCAACTGCGCAGCACGGATCTCGCCAATAATCGCGGCCGCACCGACCTCTATCTGCTGGCAATCGACAAGGCGGGGCAGGCGCCCCGGCTGATCGCGTCGGTGCCCGACAAGAATGAGGCATCGCCGGTCTTTTCGGCTGACGGCAGCGCGCTTTATTATGTATCCAACGCCAGCGGCGACGATCAGCTGTGGCGCGCGCCGATCGCAGGCGGTCAGCCGGTGCAGATCAGCAAGGCGCCCGGCGGCATTTCCGGTTTCCTGCTGAACCCCCAGGGTGACAAGGTGGCGCTGTGGGCCGACCGGCCGGTCGGTGCGCGCACGATCGACGATGTGAAGGCGCCGACCCCGCCAAGCGCGGGCAGCGGCCGGGTCTATGACCAGCTGTTCGTGCGCCACTGGGATACGTGGAGCGACGGCCAGCGTTCGCAGATTTCCGTCATGCCGGTCGCGGGCGGCAAGGCGGTGTCGGTGATGGGCGGCCTGGTCGGCGACAGCCCGTCCAAGCCCTTTGGCGGGGCCGAGGAACTGGCCTGGAGCGCGGATGGCAAGACGCTGTTCTTCACCCTGCGCGAGGCCGGGCGGATCGAACCGCTGTCGACCAACCTCGACATTTTCAGCGTGCCGGCCGACGGCAGCGCCAAGCCGGTCAACCTGACCGACGCCAATGACGCGACCGACACGATGCCGCTAGTGTCGCCCGACGGCAAATGGCTGGCCTATGCCGCGATGAAGTGGCCGGGTTATGAGGCTGATCGGCTGGTCCTGATGCTGCGCAACATCGCTACTGGCGAGACGCGCGCGCTGACCGAGGGCTGGGATCGTTCGATCGGGTCGATCGCCTGGGAAACGCATGGCAAGGGGCTGCTGGTCACCGCCAATGACGTGCTCGACAATCCGGTGTTCCGGGTGGACGCCGCATCGGGCAAGGTGACGCGCCTCACCGAAAAGGGCCATGCCGGTAGCGTCGTGCCGCTGCCCGATGGCGGTTTCGTCTATGCGCTCGACAGCATCCAGTCGCCGGCCGATTTCTGGAAGATGCCGGCGAAAGGAAAGCCGGTGCGCCTGACGAATGTCAACGCGCAGAAGCTGGCCGGGGTGGACGATGTCTCGGTCCAGCGCTTCAGTTTCAAGGGCGCCAATGGCGACACGGTGTGGGGACAGATCGTCAAGCCCATGGCTGCCAAGGGCAAGCTGCCGGTCGCCTTCCTGGTCCATGGCGGGCCGCAGGGCAGCTTCAACGACAGCTGGTCCTATCGCTGGAACCCCAAGGCGTTCGCCGCCCATGGCTATGCTGCGGTGATCGTCGATTTCCATGGCTCAACCGGCTATGGCCAGGCCTTCACCGATGCGATCAACCAGGATTGGGGTGGCAAGCCGCTGGAGGATCTGAAGCTGGGCCTGGCGGCGGCTGCGGCGAAGGACGTCAATGTCGATGCGGGCAATGCCTGTGCGCTTGGCGCCAGCTATGGCGGCTATATGATGAACTGGATCGAGGGACAGTGGGCCGACGGCTTCAAGTGCATCGTCCAGCATGACGGCGTGTTCGACGCCCGCGCCATGGCTTATGAGACCGAGGAACTGTGGTTCGACGAATGGGAGCATGGCGGCCCCTATTATGAGAAGCCGGAGGAGTTCGAGAAATGGAACCCGGTCAATCATGTCGCCCAGTGGAAGACGCCGATGCTGGTCGTGACCGGCGAGAAGGATTTCCGCATTCCCTATACCCAGGGGCTGGCCGCCTTCACCGCGTTGCAGCGGCGCGAGATCCCGTCGCGCCTGGTCGTCTTCCCTGACGAGAATCACTGGGTGCTGAAGCCCAAGAATTCGCTGCAATGGTATGACGAGGCGCTGGGCTGGCTGGACCAGTGGACCGGCGCGGCCAAGGGGAAATGAGCCTTTAAGGGTCTGGCCCGGCCTGCTATATTGACCCCATGGCAAAGATGAAGGTCGATATCGTCGATGGTCCCATCGACCTCGGCAAGCCGGGCAAGCCCAGATACCGGACCGTCCACAAGGACGGCAAGGTCGTGAAGCTGCGGGTGGTCGATGCCGACAGCCCGCAGTTCGAGGCCGAATTCCTCGCCTCCTTCCGCGCCAGCGTTCGCAAGGCGCGGGAAGAGAATAAGGCGATCAGGGACAAGATTTGATCGGCAAGGGGCATGCGCGGCCGCGCCTTTGGATCGTCGCGGGGCCCAATGGCTGCGGCAAAAGCTCGGCCTATGGCCGCAGCGACGTGGCCGAATTTGATGGTTCGGTCTGGATCATCAATCCCGATCTCCTGACCGCCCGGTTGCGGGAAAGCGAAGGATTGGGGCAGGACGCCGCCAATCTGGCGGCTGTGCAGAGGATCGAGGCCTGGCTTGATGCGTCGATCGACGTGCATCAGACCATCGGCGTGGAGACCGTGCTATCCAGTCCCAAATATCGGCGGTTGGTGGAGAAGGCGCGGGCGCGCGGCTTCGAGATACGGCTGATCTATGTCTATCTGGATTCGGTGGAGCGCCAACTGGAGCGGATCGCCTATCGCGTGGCGAAGGGCGGGCATGATGTGCCGGCCGACAAGGTGGCGGCGCGGCGCATAAGATCCTTTGCGCAACTGCGCTGGTTCTTCGACCAGGCAGATCGGGCCTGGGTGTTCGACAACAGCCTGAGCGAACCGCAACTGGTCGCCCGAAAGGGGGATGGCGGCATCACGATCCGCGCTGGCCTGCCGTCCGAAGTCATGGATAGCCTGATCTGACGCGCGCCATGCCTTGCGTGTCGTGCGGCAGGCGTTAAAGCGCGATCATGACCGAACTGCCCAAAACCTTTGACCCCGCCGCCATCGAGACCCGCTGGTACCAGCATTGGGAGGCCAATGGCCTGTTCCGTCCGGACCGTCCGGGCGCAGAACCCTTCACCATCGTCAATCCGCCGCCGAACGTGACCGGCAGCCTGCATGTCGGCCATGCGCTCGACAATACGCTGCAGGACATCGTCGTGCGCTATGAGCGGCTGCGCGGCAAGGATGCTTTGTGGGTGGTCGGCACCGACCATGCGGGCATCGCGACCCAGATGGTGGTCGAGCGGCAGCTGAACGCGACCGGGCAGAAGCGCACCGATTTCAGCCGCGACGATTTCGTCGCCAAGGTGTGGGAATGGAAGGCGGAAAGCGGCGGCGCGATCACCAGCCAGCTGCGCCGTCTGGGCTGTTCGATGGACTGGGCCAATGAACGCTTCACCATGGACGAGGGCTTTTCCAAAGCCGTCATCAAGGTGTTCGTGGAACTGCACCAGCGTGGCCTGCTCTATCGCGACAAGCGTCTGGTCAACTGGGACCCGCATTTCCGATCGGCCATTTCCGATCTGGAGGTCGAGACCAAGGAAACGCAGGGCGGCTTCTGGCGCTTCCGCTATCCGCTGGCGGACGGCGTGACCCTGGCCGATGGCAGCGACCATATCGTCGTCGCCACCACCCGCCCGGAAACCATGCTGGCCGACATGGCGATCGCCGTGCATCCCGACGATGCCCGCTATCAGGCGGTCATCGACAAGGAGATTCTCCAGCCGATCACCGGTCGCCGCTTCAAGGTGGTCGCCGACGAACATGCCGATCCGGAGCTGGGTTCAGGCGCGGTCAAGATCACGCCGGGCCATGACTTCAACGATTTCGAGGTCGGCAAGCGCGCCGGCATGAAGGCCGCGGACATGCTCAACATGTTCGATGCTGACGCCAATGTCGTGCAGACCGCCGATGGGCTGATTCCCGATCGCTTCCTAGGGCTGCACCGCTTCAAGAAGGACGGCGTGGACGGCGCGCGCGAGATCGTCGTCGCCGAGATGAAGGCGCTGGGCCTGCTGGTGCCGCATGTCACCAAGAACAAGGAAGGCGAGGACGTCGCCGCCGATTTCGAGCCGCGCACGATCCAGACCCCCTATGGCGACCGTTCTGGCGTGGTGATCGAACCCTGGCTGACCGACCAATGGTATGTCGACGCCGGCAAGCTGGCGGTGGCGCCGATGCAGGCGGTGCGCGACGGCCGGATCGAAATCGTCCCCAAGAGCTGGGAAAAGACCTTCTTCAACTGGATGGAG
This sequence comes from Sphingobium sp. MP9-4, assembly GCF_005281675.1. Lineage (NCBI taxonomy): Bacteria > Pseudomonadati > Pseudomonadota > Alphaproteobacteria > Sphingomonadales > Sphingobiaceae > Sphingobium > Sphingobium sp. MP9-4. The sequence continues at coordinate 13,051 of NZ_LUFI01000093.1, forward strand.
AATATCCAGCCCTGGTGCGTGTCGCGCCAGCTGTGGTGGGGCCATCGAATTCCAGCGTGGTATGGCCCGAAGTGTATTGAAACCGAAGATGGGTTTTCTGTTACCCAAGTCGCGAGTGGTTCTGCAAACGACGACGCATGGTTTGATTTTATTTACGAAACGGAAGAAGAGGCTATTGAAGCGGCAAAGCTTAAATATGCTGCAATAACCAATCTCGATATCCGTATCCGAATAGTCGACCAAGATGACCCATCGTGGAGCTTTGACGGCCGCCGATCTCGCCAGATTGACGATGAAACATGGGAGTTTGATCTCTACCGAGAGACTGACGTGCTCGACACCTGGTTCTCGTCCGCCTTGTGGCCGTTCGGCACGCTGGGCTGGCCGGAACAGAGCGAGACGCTCAGCCGCCATTATCCCAATGACCTGCTGATCTCCGGCTTCGACATCCTGTTCTTCTGGGATGCGCGCATGGCGATGCAGGGCATGGAGTTCATGGGCGATGTGCCGTGGAAGAAGCTCTATCTCCATGGCCTGGTCCGCGCGGCCGACGGGCAGAAAATGTCCAAGTCCAAGGGCAATGTGGTCGATCCGCTGGGCCTGATCGACAAGTTCGGCGCGGACGCGCTGCGCTTCTTCATGGCGGCGATGGAAAGCCAGGGCCGCGACGTGAAGATGGATGAGAAGCGGGTCGAGGGTTATCGCAACTTCGCGACCAAGCTGTGGAACGCGGCGCGCTTCCTGCAGGCCAATGGCGTCACCGCCTCGACCAGCCGCGAAGCGCCGCATGCGACGCTGCCGGCCAATCGCTGGATCATCGCCGAAACGGTGGCGACAGTGCAGGCGATCGACACCGCCATGGCTGAACTGCGCTTCGACGCGGGCGCCAACGCCATCTATCACTTCGTCTGGGACCAGTATTGCGACTGGTATATCGAACTCACCAAGGGTTCGATGGACGACGAGACAAAGGCCGTTGCCGGCTGGGCGTTCGACCAGATCCTGGTGATGCTGCACCCCTTCATGCCCTTCATCACCGAAGAATTGTGGCAGCTGACCGGGCAGCGCGCGCAGGAACTGATCGTCGCGGAATGGCCGGTCGCCCTTTATGAGGTCGACACCGATGCGCAGGGCGAGATCGACTGGCTGATCCGTCTGGTGAGCGCGATCCGCACCGCGCGGACCGAACTCAACGTGCCGCCGGGCGCCAAGCTGCGCATGGTCGTGCGCGATGCGGCGGACGCAACCCGTGGCCGCCTGGATCGCCAAGGCGCGGCGCTGGCGCGTCTGGGCCGGATCGAGAGTCTGGCCTTTGGCGAGGATGTCGCCGGCGGCGCGGCACAGATCGTCGTCGACGAGGCGACCTTCATCCTGCCGCTGGAAGGCGTGATCGACATTGCGGCGGAAAAGACCCGCCTCGAAAAGGCGCTGGCAGCGGCGGCCAAGGAACGGGATTCGCTGGGCGGTCGCCTGTCCAACCCGGCCTTTGTCGAGAAGGCCAAGCCCGAGGCCGTGGCCAAGGCGCGCGAGGACCATGCCGAAAAGACCGCCGAGGCGGAAAGGCTTAAGGCGGCACTGGACCGGCTGGGCTGAGCCGCCTAGCCTGCGCCGCAATCGGGGATAAGGGGTAAGGGCGAATGGCAGCAGGGGCACAAGGGGCGCGGGACCTGACACAGGGGCCGATCGCCTCCACCTTGCTGACATTCGCCATCCCGACGCTGGCGTCCAATATCCTCCAGTCGCTGAACGGATCGATCAACGCGATCTGGGTCGGACGCTTCCTGGGGCCGCAGGCGCTCGCCGCGACGGCGAACGCCAATATCATCATGTTCCTGATGTTCTCCGTCGTGTTCGGCTTCGGTATGGCGTCGACGGTGATGATCGCGCAGGCGGTCGGCGCGCGCGACATGGACGCGGCGCGGCGCGCCTTCGGCTCGGCGGTCGGCTTCTGCTTCCTGCTGGCCATGGGCGTGGCGGTGGCGGGCTGGTTCGGTGGGCCGGCGCTGCTCCATCTGCTGGCGACCCCGCCCGAAGCGTTCGACATGGCGCTGACCTATTTGCGCGTCATCTTCGTCGCGATGCCGGCGTCGCTGCTGAGCGTCATGATGATGATGGGGCTGCGCGGCACCGGCGACGCGCGCACGCCGCTGATCTTCATGATCCTGTCGGTGGCGATCGACCTGGTGCTCAATCCGGTGCTGATCCTGGGGCTGGGGCCGATCCCGGCGATGGGCATTGGCGGTTCGGCAGCGGCAACGGCGGCGGCCGGCTTCGTCAGCCTGATCGCGCTCGTCATCTATACCTATGCCAAGGATCTGCCGTTGCGGCTTCGCGGCGCGGAGCTTGGCTATCTCAGGCCCGCGATGGACGAGATGCGGGTGCTGTCGACCAAGGGCCTGCCGATGGGCCTGCAGATGATCGTCATGTCGACGTCCGGCCTGGTGATGATTGGCCTGGTCAATCGCGAGGGGTTTCTGGTGACCGCCGCCTATGGCGCGGCGCAGCAGATCTGGACCTATCTGCAGATGCCGGCAATGGCGATGGGCGCGGCGGTCAGCGCCATGGCGGCGCAGAATATCGGCGCGGGTCGGTGGGACCGGATCAGCCGGATCACCGGCTATGGCATATCCTATCTGCTGGCCATCACCGGCGCGATGGTGGTCGTCATCCTGATCTTCCATGAAGCGCTGTTGGCGCTGTTCCTGAGCCATAACCAGGCGGTGATCGATGCGGCCTGGAACATGCAGTTGCTCGCAAGTTGGAGCTTCATGTTGTTTGGCTGCACGATGATCCTGTTCGGGGTGATGCGCGCCAATGGCGTGGTGGTGGCGCCGCTGCTGATCCTGGTCTTCACCCTCTTCGCGGTGCGGCTGGGCTTCTATTATCTCGCCTATCCCCGGATTGGCGCGGATGCGCTGTGGCTGAGCTTCCCGGTGGGGTCGGCGGTGTCCCTGACGCTCGCGGCGCTGGTGTATTGGCAGGGCGGCTGGCGCAAGGCCAAGCTGATGGTGCCGATGCACGAAGAGGAATGCCGCGAGGCGGTGCATAGCGAGACCGAACCGGCCGGCCGGATCGCGCCGACCGGCTGAGGCCGATACGCCGATCAGCGGCCCTGGTTGCGCCAGCGGGTGATGGTGCGGGTGAGGATATCGTCCTCGCCGCCGGCCTGGCGCCAGAGCTGGGTGAAGCTGGGATCGCCGGAAGCCGGGCGCCGCGCTTCTTCCAGATTGTCGAGCGCGACGCGGATCGGCACGGCGACACCTTCGCCGCAGATGATGGCCTCGCGGTTGCGCAGGGCAGGGATCGAATCGAGGAAACCGCGCGCGCCTTCGGGCATCGCCGCCTTCACGAAGGCCTGGTCGCGATCATTGTTGAGGCGCATCGAGATGATGGTGCCGCACTGCGACAGCACGCCTTCGGCAAGGTCCGACGGACGCTGGGTGATGAGGCCCAGCGAGACGCCATATTTACGGCCTTCCTTGGCGATCCGCTCCAGGATGCGGCGCACCGCCTGACCGCCGCCGGCGGTGCTGGCGGGAATGTAGCGATGGGCTTCCTCGCATACGAGCAGGATCGGCCGTTGCGGTTCGTCGCGTGCCCATAGCGCATAGTCGAACACCAGCCGGGACAGCACCGAGACCACCACCGAGGTGATGTCCGAGGGCATGGAGGACACGTCGATGATCGAGATCGGCTTGCCGCCAGAAGGCAGGCGGAAGACCTTCGCGAGGAAGGCCTGCATCGAATCGGCCACCAGCATGCCGGAGAACATGAAGGAATAGCGCGGGTCGCCCTTGATCTCGTCGACCTTGGACTTGAGGCGCAAATAGGGGAGCGACCCGGTGCCCTTGTCGAGCTTGCCCATCTCGTTCTGCAGGATCGCGGTGAGATCGGACAGCAGATAGGGGACGGGCGAATCCACAGTCAGGCGGCCGATGCTTTCGGCCAGACGGTTCTTCATCCGCGCGGCGAGCAGGCATTTCGCGAGGATGTCGCAATCCTGGGTGCGTTCGGCGCCTTCGGAGGTGACGAACACCTCGCAATGTTCCTCGAAATTCATCAGCCAATAGGGCAGGGCGAGATTGTTCACGTCGAACACCGCGCCATTCTGCTGGAAGGCCGCGCCATATTCGCCATGCGGGTCGATCATGACGATATGGCCCTGGGGCGACAGGTCGCAGATGCGGTGCAGGATCAGCGCTGCGCTGGTCGACTTGCCGGTACCGGTGGAGCCGAGCAGCGCAAAATGCTTGCCCAGCATCGAATCGACATAGAGCGCCGCGCGCGTGTCCATCGTCGGATAGACCGTGCCGATCTGGACATGCGGCCGGTCGTCGGCGGCATAGATTTGCTGCATGTCATAGCTGGACACCGGATAGATGTCGGTGCCGGGCGTGGGATAGCGGGTGACGCCGCGCCGGAAGCCGTAGATGCGGCCGGTCAGCTTTTCCTCATCGCCTTCGCCCAGAAAATCGATATCGGCGATGATCGCGCCACCATCGCGCCGGTCGAGCATCAGCGACCGGATATTGGCGATCAGCCAGCGATCGCCGACCCGCATCTTCACTTGGCTGCCGACCTGGCCGGCCATGGCGAGGCAGGTGTCGGGATCATGGGCCAGCGCCGCGAGGCTGTTGGGATCGACTAGGATCTTCGAACTCGACCCGGCGATCTGGAACACCATGCCCAGCGCCTGGTGCAGGCCGGCAGACGATGCGGCAGCGCCCGTGTCGTGCGAAAATTGATGTGCGCCCGGCATCTGGGTCATGAGCCTCTATTGTCCCCCGCAGCCGGCACGCGTCCGGCAATCGACCAGATTGCTATCGGGGGGAGGTAAATATTGGATTACCCACGGGCCGAAATGCCCTTTGCGGAGCGGCCCATGGAGCGCGGAAATCCGCGCCGATGCGTCCCATGATCCCGCTTCCGGCTCGCTCCGTCGCGAGGGAGGGGGAACAGGAGCCGGTTTCGGGCATTGGAAACCTGCCACAATCAGGATTTTTGCTTGCCCGATATCGTCTTGGCCAATGCGACGCGCCGTTCCGACGCGATCGCGATTGCGCGTGTGATCTGCATTCTGGGTGTCGTCTATGTCCATGCCTGGACCGGACGGAATGGCCAGGATCTGGAATTGCTGCGTGGCTCCCCGCAGGAAGGGCTGCGCTGGGTGCTGATGGAGATTTTCGGCCGCAGCGCGGTGCCGCTGCTGGGCCTGATCTCCGGCTGGCTGGTCGGCGGCTCGGTGCGCACGCGCAACTGGTTCGATCATGTCGGGCGCAAGGCGCGGACGATCCTGCTGCCGATGCTGTTGTGGAATGCGGTGGCGATCCTGCTGGTGTCGGGCGCGGCCTGGCTGCTGGGTCTGTCGGCGCCGGTGCCGCAGTCGGGCGGCTGGATCGCCGAGGAATTGTTCATCATCAACCGCAATCCGGACATCAATGTCCAGATGCCGTTCCTGCGCGACCTGTTCCTGTGCATGGTGGCCGCGCCCTTGCTGGTGCGGTTGCCCAACTGGATGCTGATGGCGGTCGCGCTGGCGGCGCTATCATGCCAGATTGCGGGGCTGGGGCCGCCGGTGCTGATGCGCCCGTCGATCCTCTTCTTCTTCACCATCGGCATATTGGCCCGGCGCGAGGGCTGGGCGGACCGGGCCGCGGCGGTGCCGGTGCTGGCAGCTTCATTGCCCTTTGGCCTGCTGATGGGCGCGCAGCTCTATGTTTCGCTCAAGGGCGGGGCGGGGCTCGCGCCGCTGGCCCTGGCGAGCCTCGACATGGCGGTGCGCATGGCGGCATCGCTCTGCTTCTGGCGGTTGGCCTGGGCGCTGGCAGAAAGCCCGGCGCGGGGCTTGCTGATGCGGGTCGAGCCCTATGCCTTCTTCCTCTTCTGCGCCCATCTGATCCTGATTTGGCTGGGCGGGCCGCTACTGGGGCAATTGTTCGGTCCGCTCGGATCGCCGCTCTATCCGCTCTATCTGATCGCCCAGCCCTTCCTGGTGCTGGCGGTGGTGATCCTGATCGGCAACCTGATGCAGCGCCTGTCGCCGACGATGGCCGGGCTGATGAGTGGCGGCCGGCTGGCCGCCACCTGAGGCATCAGGCCAGTTCGCGGGCGGCGATCGCCTGCGCCGCTGCCATGGCGATTTCATAGCTGCGCTTGCGCGCCGCCGGATCGAAGATCTGGGCGGCGATGATCACCTCATTCACGCCGGTGCGGTCGATGAAGGCGGCCAGGTCGCGCTCGACATCTGCCTGGGTGCCGATGCTGGAGGCGCTCAGGACATCGGACAGCATGGCGCGTGCCTGCATCGGCAGGCTTTCATAATAGCCCGCCAATGGCGGTTGCAGCTTGCCGGGCTGGCCAGTGCGCAGCCGCACGAAGGCCTGCTGCATCGAACTGGCGACCAGTTCGGCCTCCGCCGCACTGTCGGCGGCGAAGATATTATAGCCGGCCATGGCATAGGGGCGGTCAAGCTGGGCCGAAGGGCGGAAGTCGCGGCGATAGATGGCCAGCGCCTCGTCCAGCGCGGCCGGGGCGAAATGGGAGGCAAAGGCGTAGGGCAGCCCGAGCGCGGCCGCCAGTTGCGCGCCGTAGAGGCTGGAGCCGAGAATCCAGAGCGGCACATTGGCGCCTTCGCCCGGCGTGGCCTGAATGCCCAGCCGATCGTCGCCGGCGAAATAGGCCTGGAGTTCGAGCACGTCGCGAGGGAACTGGTCTGCTCCGCCGCTGAGGCTGCGGCGGATGGCTTGCGACACTTTCTGGTCGGAACCGGGCGCGCGGCCCAGGCCCAGGTCGATGCGGCCGGGGAACAGCGCGTCGAGCGTGCCGAACTGTTCGGCAATCAGCAGCGGCGCGTGGTTGGGCAGCATGATGCCGCCAGCGCCGATGCGGATGGACGATGTCGCCTGGCCGATATGGGCGAGCACGACGGCCGTGGCGGCCGATGCGATGCCGGGCATGCCATGATGTTCGGCCACCCAGAGGCGGTGATAGCCCAATGCTTCGACATGGGCGGCCAGATCGGCAGCGTCGGCAAGGGCGGCGGACACGTCGCTGCCTTCGCGGACAGGGACGAGATCAAGGACGGAGAAGCGGGTCATGGCCGCCATATGGGGCCATGGTCAGTTTTATTTCAATACCGAATATCAGCCGGCGCGGCCAAAGCCCTGTGGTTCGACGCGGCGGCCGAAGGTGGGACGGCGCGCGACCAGCGGATTGGCGTCGCGATCGAGCAGGGCCATGGTCTCGGTAAAGCAGGGGCGCAGCGCCACCACGGTCTCGATCAGTTCGTCCGGGCTCTCGCGAAATTCGACGCAGCGGCGCGCGACCATTTCGATCTCTTCGGCCATGGCACTGAGCCGATGGGCGCCGAACTGGGCCGATTCGCCCTTCAGCGTATGGGCCGGACGGACGAGGGAGACGGCATTGCGGTCCCGAAAGGCCTGCTCGATGGTGCCGATCGCCTTTTCACCATCCTCGCGGAAATAGCCCAGAATGCGCATGAAGGCCGTACCCAGCTCCGTGCGGGTCCGGGCAAAATCGTTCCAGTCCACCAGTTCGGTAGCGTGTTCGGGCACCTGCGCACTCCTTTCCTGACGCTCGCGAGATTAGCCGGCGGGCGTAAACAGCCGGTTAAGCCGGCACCTTGCTGAGCGCGAAACGCTGCGGGGAAAGGGCGGAAAATTGCCATCCATGCTGCTGCGCCAGCGCTGCCAGTTCGCGCGGGGCGATAGCGTCATCGGCATCGATCGTCACATGATCTGCGTCACGCATCGCTCGGGCGGCGCGCAGGACGGGCCAGGGACATTTCATGCCCCTGGCGTCGACATGAAAGGGGGCGGCATCGGGGCCGCCCGCCTCATTTGGCATAGGGGTTCTTGGCGCTGCGCAGCGTCAGGCGTACCGGCACGGCGCCGAAGCCCAGTTCCTTGCGGATGCCGTTCACCAGATAGCGACGATAGCTTTCGGGCAGTTCGTCGAGCCGCGTGCCGAACAGGACGAACGTCGGCGGGCGCGTCTTGTTCTGGGTGATGTAGCGCAGCTTGATCCGCTTGCCACCCGGCGCTGGCGGCGGGTTGGCCTCCAGCGCGGCTTCGAACCAGCGGTTGAGCACGCCGGTCGAAATGCGCTGCGACCAGGCGGTGCGGGTTTCGAACGCGACCTTGATCAGGTCATCAAGGCCCTTTCCGGTGGCGGCCGACACGGTCATGATCGGCACGCCACGGACCTGCGCCAGGCCGTCGAACAGTGCCTGCTTGATGCCCTGATAGAGGGCCGAGCCATGTTCCACCGTATCCCATTTGTTGAGGGCGACGATGAGGGCGCGGCCTTCTTCCAGCACCTTGTCAGCAATGCGCAGATCCTGCGCCTCCAGGCCGCGGGTGGCGTCGAGCAGCAGCACCACGACTTCGGCGAAGTTCACGGCGTTCAGGCCATCGGACACGGCTAGCTTTTCCAGCTTGTCCTGCACCTTGGCGCGCTTGCGCATGCCGGCGGTGTCGATCAGGCGGACGGGGCGTTCCTCGCCCTCATAGCTGGTCCACATCCAGTCGACGGCGATGCTGTCGCGGGTGATGCCGGCTTCCGGTCCGGTCAGCAGGCGGTTTTCGCCAAGCAGCCGGTTGATGAGAGTCGACTTGCCGGCATTGGGACGGCCAACGATGGCGAGCTTGAGCGGCGCGCTCTCCTCGTCCTCGTAAAATTCCTTCTCATGCTCCTCGCCATCCTCGCGTTCGAGATAGGGGAGCAGCGCCTGGAACAGGTCGGCCAGACCCTGGCCATGTTCGGCGGAGAAGGGGATAGGTTCGCCCAGACCCAGTATGAAGGCTTCCATGACGCCGGCTTCGGTCGCCTTGCCCTCGGCCTTGTTGGCGACCAGGATCACCGGGGCGTCGCCCTCGCGCAGCCAGCGGGCGATTTCCTCGTCCAGCGGGGTGATGCCGGCGCGGGCATCGACCATGAACAGGGCGACGTCGCAATTCTCGACCGCGGCCTGGGTCTGCATGCGCATGCGGCCGGGCAGGCTGTGGGGATCCTCATCCTCATAGCCGGCAGTGTCGATGATGGTGAAGTCGAGGCCCAGAAGATGAGCCTCGCCCTCGCGCCGGTCGCGGGTGACGCCGGGCTGGTCATCGACCAGCGCCAGCTTCTTGCCGACCAGGCGGTTGAAAAGGGTGGACTTGCCCACATTGGGCCGCCCGACAATGGCAACTGTGGGCAGCATGATGTGGGCCCGTTTCCTTTCTATCGCTGCCCTTAACGCAGCGCCGTCAGCTTGCCGTCATCGGCAAGGATGTAGAGCATGTTGTTGGCGACCACCGGCGAGAGCGACATGGACTTGTTCATGTCCACTGCCTGCTGGATGGTGCCGGTCGCCGGATCGACATAGTTCAGATCACCATGGGTCGATACCAGAATCAGGCGGCCACCGGCAAGGACCGGGCCGGTCCAGCGGATCGCCTTGTCCTTCTTCTTTTCCTTCTGCCAGCGGCGCAGCTGGCTGATCCAGCGGATCTTGCCGGTCGCGCGGGCGACGCAGAGCAGCTTGGCATCGCTGGTGACGGCAAACACCCACTCACCCGCGATCCAGGGGGTGGAGATGCCGGCGATGTTGATTTCCCACAGGCGCTGGCCGCTGGTGAGTTCATAGGAGGCCATGCGGCCGCCCTGGCCGATCGCGAAGACGCGGCCGCGGTCGATCACCGGATCGGCGTCGATGTCGGTCAGCGAGGCGACGGCGGTGGAGATGCTGGTGCGTGACAGCGCATCGCCCCACAGGGTGCGGCCATTTTCATAGCGATAGGCGTTGATCTCGCCCGAGCTGTAGCCCGCGATCACCGTGCCCTGCGCGGCGGCCGGGGCGGCCACGCCGAAAATGCCGGTCACCTGCAGCGTGCCGCTGTCGGTCCACTGGGTGGCGCCGTCGCTCTGGTTGAGGGCGAAGATCTGGTTATCCTGGCCCATCACATAGACATGGCCATTTTCCAGCGTCGGGGCGCCGCGCAGCGGACCGCCGGGATGAACCTTCCACCCGATCGAGCCATCGGCGACATTCATCGACACGACGTCGCCCACGCCGGTGCTGGCGAACAGCTTGTCGCCCAGGACGCTGACGCCACCGCCGAACAGGGCGCGGCCATTGCCTTCGGCCGGAAGGCTGGTCTGCCACAGCTTCTGGCCGGTGTTGGCATCCATCGCGATGACATGGGCGCCGGCGTCGATCACGAACAGCTTGCCGCCGGACACGACGGGGGCGGAGGCCAGGCGCGCTTGCGGCGTGCTGCCTTCGATCGATGCGGTCCAGGCCTGCTGCGGCGCTGCGCCCAGCGCCAGATGACCCATCGCCTTGGACGGATCGCCGCCCGGCTGCGACCATTGGTCATTGGCGTAGGATTCGGGCAGGGCGACGGGCACGTCGGCCAGGGTCGGATCGACTTCGATCCCCTGTTCGTTCGACAGGATCGAGGTGCGATTGCCGACCACCGGGGTCTTGGGGCCGCCCTTCTTGCCGCCGACCACGCCGCAGCCCGCGAGCATCGCAACCAGGGCGACGGTGGTCAGGGTACGGCCCATCGGGCCGATTTTCGTGATGCTGTGCTTAGCCATGCGCTTGCTTATCCCTGTACCGGTTCGGCGGGCGTTTCGACCGCATCAATTCCCAATAGCCCCGCCATCTGTCGCGCACGTGAACGGATCGACTGGGGCACATTCTCGTCCTTGGCCATGGCCGCGAACATCGGGCCGGCCAGTTCGGGCTTGCGCATCTTCATATAGGCGATGGCAACCAGTTCGCCGGCGCTGCCGAACCAGGGCGCACCCTCGACGGCGAGGGGCTTGAGGCGATCGACCACCTGCTGCGGCTTGAGCGCGTCGAATTCGATCGTGGTCTGACGGATGAGGGCCAGGTCGCGATAGGGCTGGTCGAGCGAGCTGTCCGCTGCCATTGCCTTATAGGCTTCGATCGCGGCCTTGTTGTCGCCCTTGCGCGCGGCGAGGCCGGCCTTCACCAGCAGGGCGGAGGCGCGATAGCCGGGCTGGCTGGCCTTGGCCAGGGCATCGACATCCTTGGCATCGGGCGTGCCGCCGCCGACCGCAGTCGCCAGCATCTTGTCCATCTGTTCGGACACGGCTTCCGACTGGGTCTTGCTGTAATGCTGCCAGTAGAGCCAGCCGCCAAAGGCGGCGAGGCCGACGATCAGCAGGACGGCCAGGGCGCGGCCATAACGCTGCCAAAAGGTCAGGAGCTGGTCCTGGCGGACGGCGTCATCGACCTCGCGCATGAAGGCTTCGCTGTTTTGCGGCGTCAGGGCCACGGGAATCTCCGAAAAATGGTCAGTAGGGGCAGCCGGAAGGCGGGATCATTAGCGGCGTGGCAGAGACTCGCAAATCACTTTTTCGGCCGATACACCTGATCATCGCCCGGAAAGCTGCGATTGCGCACCTCCGCGGCATAGCTTTCCGCCGCCTGGCTGATCGTTTCGGCAAGGTTGGCGTAGCGTTTCACGAAGCGGGCGGTGCGTTCGAACATGCCCAGCATGTCCTCCGCCACCAGCACCTGGCCATCGCACCGGGCCGATGCGCCGATGCCGATCACGGGTATGTCGACGCTGGTCGTGATGATGTCGGCCAGTTCCTCCATCACCCCTTCGACCACCGTGCCGAAGGCGCCGGCAGCGGCCACGGCCTTGGCGTCGCCCAGGATCTTGGCATGTTCCTCCTGGCTCTTGCCGCGCGCGCCATAACCGCCCAGCGCATTCACCGCCTGCGGCGTCAGGCCGATATGGGCCATCACCGGGATGCCGCGCTGGGTGAGGAAGCGGATCGTCTCCGCCATCGCCTCGCCGCCTTCCAGCTTGACGCCGGCGCAGCCGGTTTCGGCCATGACGCGGCTGGCGCTGGCAAAGGCCTGCTGCGGCGATGCCTCATAGGAGCCGAAGGGCATGTCGACGAGGACGACGCTGTGATAGCTGCCGCGCACCACGGCGGCGCCATGGGCGATCATCATGTCGAGCGTGACCGGCAGGGTGGAGGGCAGGCCATAGATGACCTGCGCCAGCGAATCGCCGACCAGCAGCATGTCGCAATGCGGATCGAGCAGTTGCGCCTGGCGCGCGGTATAGGCGGTCAGCATCACCAGCGGCTCGTCGGTCTTGCCCTCGAACTTGCGGCGCTGGATCTGGGGCACGGTCAGCCGCTTCATCGGCGCGGGCGTGGGATTGGCGCGGCTGGTCGCGGTGTCGAGCGTGAAGGTCGTGGACATGGGCCGCGGTCTAGCCCAGCGCGGGGCGGCGTGCAAATGCCGGACCGGCCGGCGCGGCATGATGCGCGCGCCGGCCGGCCGTCCTGTCCGTGTCCGGTCGGATCAGAAGGAGAATTTGATCGTGCCGCCCCAGGTCTGCGGATCGCCGACCTGGCCGGCGATCAGGCCGGTATTGCCGGTGCGACCTGAAGATTTTCGATATAGTTGACGTCGAAGGCGTTGCGCACCCAGCCGAACACATCGAAGCCTTCGCCGCGGAAGCCGGCGCGGACGTTGGTCAGGGCATAGCCCTTCACTTCGGTGTAGATGGATGGTGAGGCATTGCTGTTCCAGTGCGAACGGTAAGTGCCGTCGACGCCCAGATAGAGCTGCCCGTCCTTCGCCAGCAGCGTGACCGGGATGTTATATTCCGCGCCGTAGGAGAAGGCCCATTTCGACACGCCGGGCAGGTTCTGCCCCGAGATGTCGCACTGGCGCGGACTGAGTGCGCCGGGGACGCCGGGCTGCGAATAATCCGGCGTGGCGCCCGACGGCTGGTAGGTGCCGCCGGACAATTCGGGCGGGCAGGGCGCGTCGACGAACTTCTTGTATTTGGCGTCGGTGAAGGCGCCATTGGCATAGGCGGTGAAGCGGTCGCTGGCGACGATCTTGAAATCCGCTTCGATCCCCTGCGAACGGACCTTGCCGGCATTGGCGAGATAGCCGCGCACCGTGCCGAACTGGCCGCCATTCACGGTTGCCTGGAAATTCTTGATGTCGGTGCGGAAGGCGGTGAGGTTGAAGGTCGCCCGGCGATCCAGGAACTGGGTCTTGAGGCCGATTTCATAATGATTGACCGATTCCGGCTTCACCGTGCTGGCGTCATAATTGACGGTGTTGTCGGCGTTGAGCGGCAGGCCATTCTGGTTGATGCCCAGCGTCTTGAAGCTCTTCGCATAGGTCGCATAGGCCAGCACGTCCGGCGCGATCTTGTAATTGACGTTGAAGTCATAGGTGAAGTTCCAGGCGCTGTCGGACGGGGAACTGACCTGCGGCTGATAGACGCCGCACTGTTGCGTCGTCCCCTTGATGGTGCCGGGCTCCGCAACCGTGGTGCAGCTGATGGCCTGGCCCTGCGCATTGGTGACGACACGCTGGTAGAAACCGGACTTCTTGTCATAGTTCAGGCGCACGCCGGGCTGGATGGTCAGGGCATCCGTGACCTTCCAGCTGAGCTGCCCGAACAGGGCGGCGCTGTCGGCCTTGAGCCATTGCGTGTTGCTGGCGGTCAGGCCCGCCAGAGTGGCCGGAATATTGGCGGGGTTGGTCGGGTCGGTCGAGGGGGCAAGGCTCCACTGGGCCGCATCTTCGCCCTGCTGTTCGGTGCCCTGGGTGTCGATCCGCTGCTTGAAGCCGAACAGGCCGACGACGAAGTCGATGTCCTTGCTTTCGTAATTATAGCGGAATTCCTGGCTATACTGGTCCTGCTGCGAGGGGTTCTGCGACTTGGAGACGATCGACAGGCCGGTGAAGTCGCGGTCATTTTCCGGCTTCCAGTCCCAGAAGCGCCAGGCGGTGACCGAGGTTAGCGTGCCGGGGCCGACATCCCATTTGATCTTGGCCGACACGCCGCCAATCTTGTTGCCGGCATTGAGGTTGGAATCGAGGTCGGTCAGTCGGTCATAGGGGTTGCGGCTGGGCACGACATAGCCCTGGGCAGCGGCCAGCGCATCATATTGGCGATTGAGCGGACGCTGGGTCTTGCCGACGCGCACGAAGGTGGTGCCGCAGCATTCGGGATCCTGCTTGCTATAGTCGCCCGACAAGGTGAGGCTGAAATCCTCGGTCGGCTGGAACAGCAACTGGCCGCGAATGCCCAGATTATCCTGCTCGTTGATCCAGCGCTGGCTGGTCACATTGTAGAGCGTGCCGCGGCGGCTGGTGGCGGCGACGGCGATGCGGGCGGCGATCGTGTCCGTCAGCGGGCCGGAAATGGCGGCCTTCGCCTGCTTGTAGTTCAAATTGCCGACCGTCAGTTCGGCGCGCCCCTCGAAGTCGAAGGTCGGCTGGTTGGTCGTGATGTTGATCGCGCCCGCCGTGGTGTTCTTGCCATAGAGCGTGCCCTGCGGACCGCGCAGCACTTCCACCTGGTTGACGTCGAGGAAGTCGAAGGTCGCGGCAGCGACGCGGCTGTTATAGACATCGTCGACATAGATGCCGACGCCCTGTTCAAAGCCGTCGCTGGTGAGGCCGAACGGCACGCCAAGGCCACGGATGTTGACCGAGGTGTTGCGTGGATTGGTGGTGTAGACCTGCAGCGTCGGCGCGAGCTGCTGCAGCTTCACGATGTTGAAATTGCCGGTCGCCTCGATGCTGTCGCCCTTCACCACGGAAATGGCCAGGGGCACTTCCTGCGCGGTTTCCTGACGGCGGCGGGCGGTGACGACAATCACGTCGCCGCGCGGGCTGCTGGCCTGCTGGTCATCGGCGGCAGCGGGTTGGGCGGCTTCGGCCGCAAAGGCGGCAGGCGTGACAAATGACGCGCTCGCCACGCTGGCGAGCAACAGAAAACGCGCAATCATGTTCTTCCCCTTGGTTCCGGAGGTCCGGTGAGTTTTGATCGCGGCGTTTCCGGTGGTCCGGTCAAAGCCGTGCTGGGGGCGTTTCTGGTGATGCGGCGTCCCCAGTGCCGCATCGGCATGCCATCCCCGACATGCCCTGATCTATGCGCTTGCCCTCCCTTGATCGGTCAGGCGGTCAGGCGCGTCTTTTCGGTGACGTCGATCTGCACGACGCGGGCGTCATGGACGGTCAATGTGATGGAGCCGAAGCGCAGCCCTTCCAGTACGTCGCGCACCTTGTCGATGCTGGCGATGATGTCGGGGCGCTGGCTTTCGGCGCGGCTGTGGCGAAGTTCGATGGTTCTATGTTCGGTCATGTTCATCCCTCTGGCCGCGTTTTAACTCAACTGCATTAGTAGACAAAAAAGCAAATATAAGGGGCGCGCAAGATTCTCTTGTCGCGCCCCGGCGATGTCTGGGGCCGATATCAGCTGGTCATGCGCAGCCCGTCGGACGGGCGATCGAGGCGCGCCATCGGCATGGCCGGGCGCATCTGGCGCACGGCGGACGCCTGTTCCTGCGCATTGTCGATCAGCCGTTCCAGCAGCGCCTGACCAAAGCCCCAGGCGCCCAGCCCCGAATCCGCGTTGATATGGCCGCTATGGCCGGCATCGACGAACTGGCTGCCCCAATTCTTGCCGATGCTGTGGGCGCGTTCGAAGAAGATATAGGGGTCGTTGCGACTGGCGACGAGAATCGACGGGAAGGGCAGGGGCGTGCGCGGCGTCGGGCCGAATCCGCCGATCGTCTCGGGCGTTTCCATCCGGTCGCAATCGGGCGGCGCGACCAGCAGCGCGCCGGTCACCGGCCAGCCATAGGCCTGGCTTTGCAGGGCACCCCACCAGGCGACGGCCAGGCAGCCCAGGCTGTGCGCCGCCAGGATGACCGGCCCATCCGCCTGACGAATGGCAGCGTCGAGCCGCGTGACCCAGGCATTGCGATTGGGGCTGGCCCAGCTGCCCAGGTCGACGCGCTGGCAATCGCCGCGTCCGCTGTCCCACAATGTCTGCCAATGATCCGGGCCGCTGTTGTTGAGGCCGGGGATGGTCAGCACGACCGGCTGGCGCGCGTCACCCGAATGTCCGAATCGCTCCATTATCCTTATCCTCGTCCTATATTCTGAGCCTCCCAAAATAATACTATTCATCTGGTAGACAATGGGCGAGCGCCGAAATGTGTCAGAATCTGGGCAACCTGAATGGCAGGTAAACGGGCGCGTCGACACCATGGCCGCGCGCCCGCATCAAGCCCCTGAACGGGCAGGGAAAAGCTACCAGGGGTAGATCAGCCCATAATATTGGTAGACGTTGCGGCCATAGGCATCGTCGAAGGCCGGCCGGTCCTCGTCCAGATAATGGGGCGCCTGTTCCAGCACCTCCTTGGCCAGTTCGATCACATAGCCGCCCTTGTCCATATCATAGGCCAGCATCGACCAGGGCAGGGGATAATGTTCGTTGCCCATGCCCAGGAAGCCGCCGAAGGACAGCAGCGCATAGCGCACATGGCCGCTGCGCTTGTCGACCATGAAATGGGAAATCTTGCCAAGCCTGTCGCCCTGGCGGTTGTAGACGGCGGTGCCCTCGACCCGGTCGGACGCGATCAGGTCATGGCGATGCGCGCTCATCATCTCGGCCATTGTCACTCTCCTGCAAAAACATTCTATTCTGATGCAACCATGGGGAACCGCTGGGGTTCCTCCGCTTCACAGCAAGGAGCATCGGCATGAAGATCAATCGCAGCGGTTCGGCGGCCTGGAGCGGCGGCCTGAAGGACGGCAAGGGCACGATCTCGACCCAGAGCGGCGCGCTCGACGCCTATCCCTATGGCTTCGCGACCCGGTTCGAGGGCATGCCGGGCAGCAATCCGGAAGAACTGATCGCGGCGGCCCATGCCTCCTGCTTCACCATGGCATTGTCGCTGATCCTGGGCGAAGCCGGACTGACGGCGGAGAAGATGGAGACGAGCGCGGTCGTCACGCTGGAGCAGCAGGAGGGCGGATTTGCCATCACCGCGAGCAAGCTGACGCTGAAGGCGAAGATCCCCGGCGCCGACGATGCGACCTTCCAGGAACTGGCGGCGAAGGCGAAGGCCGGATGCCCGGTATCGAAACTGCTGAAGGCCGATATCAGCCTGGATGCGGAACTGCTGGCCTAACCAGTCGCGATACGCCTGGCGTGGCGATGTTCACGCCAGGCGATATAGAGACCGCTGGCGATGATCAGTGCGGCGCCGACCCAGGTGGTCCACATCGGCCAGTCGCCCCAGATCGCCCAGCCCAGCAGGGTGGTCCACAGGATCGAGCTATAATCCATCGGCAGAACCACCGACACCGGCGCCCAGCGCAGCGCGGCGGTGAGGCAGAGTTGCGCGATGCCGCCGAACAGGCCGATCATCAACAACAGGCCCCAGGTCTGCGCGTCATGCGCCTGACCATAAAAGAGCATGCCGATGCCGAGCGGTGGGACTGACAGGGCCGTGAACCAGAAGACGACGACCCCCGCGCTCTCGGTGCGGCCCAGTTCCCGCAGCACCAGGCTGACGCTGGCCGTCACCAGCGCGGCGGTGATGGCGACGGCAACGCCCATCGGCGGGAAATGGCCGCCTTCGGGCCGGACCATGATGAGGACGCCCAGAAAGCCGATCAGGACCGCAGCCCAGCGATGGATGCCCGTCGGCTCGCGCAGGATCAGCGCCGACAGGATCGTGCCGAAGATCGGCATGGTGAAGCCGATCGTCGTCGCCTCGGCCGGCGGCAACAGGATGTAGGACAGGAAATTGAGCGCCATGCCGGTGAGGCCGATGACCATGCGGGTCGCATGGACACTGATCCGCCGGGTGCGGATGGCGCCGATGCCGCTGCTCATCGCCAGCCAGGCGAAGACCACGGGCAGGGCAAGTGCCTGACGGTAGAACAGGGTTTCGACCAGATGGACGCCATGGGCGTCGGCAACCCGACCGGTCACGAACATCACCGCCAGACAGATGACCGCGACCAGGCGCAGGCCGATGGCGAAGAGCGGGCGATGCGGGCGGGACGGGGCGGCGGCGCTGGACACGCCGCTTCCTTAACCCGGTTACGCGATGGCGCAACCGGGCTGGGTCGGGTTTCTTACTTGAGCGGCTTGCGGAATTTCAGCGTCATGCGGTCGCTCTCGCCGATCGCAACATACTTCGCCCTGTCAACTTCGCCGTTACGCAAAGTCGGCGGCAGGGTCCAGACGCCCTTTTCCCAGTCGGCCGTGTCCTTGGGATTGGCGTTCACTTCCGATGCGCCGACATATTCGAAGCCCGCGCCTTCCGCGATGCGGCGGATGGTCGAGACCTTGAGATAGCCGCTGCTCTTTTCCAGCGCCGTGTCGCGATCCTCGGGCAGGCGATGGTCGACGATGCCCAGCGTGCCGCCGGGCTTGAGCATGGCGAAAAAGGCCTTGAAGGTCGCATCCTCGCTGCCGCCCATGACCATGTTGTGGACATTGCGGAAGGTCAGCACGGTGTCGACGCTGTTGGCCGGGATGCTGGCGGCTTCCTCGGGATAGGCGACCAGCTTCACCTTGTCATAGGCCTGCGGCTTTTCGGCCAGGAACTTCTTGTAGCCGTCAAGATAGCGGCCGGTGGGCTGGAGCGCGTAGAAGCTGCCCTTGTCGCGCAGCAGCGGCGCCAGGATTTCCGTGTACCAGCCGCCGCTGGGCGCCCATTCCACCACCGTCTGGGTCGGCGTCACGCCAAAGAAGGCGAGCGTTTCCTGCGGATGGCGATATTTGTCGCGGGCGACATTGGCCGGGGTGCGGCTGGACGCGCCGATGGCGGCTGCCACCGGATCGGCGCCATGGCCGGCATGCTGGGCGACGGCCGCGCCCAGCGGCAGGAGGGCAAGGGCAGCGGCAAGCGCGATCGATCGGCGGGGAAAAGCGGACATGGGCAACCTCTCAACGGATCTGGAGCGCAGGGTGTGCCGTGCCCGCATCCCACTGGCAAGGAAATCCGGTGCTTATGGACCGGCCGGTCAGGACCAGCTGCCCGCGATCGATTCCGCCGTGGCGTCGATCTCGGCCGGTTCATCCTCGCCGGTCAGCGCATAGGACATGTCGCCGCGCCGCCAATAGGCCACCGACTGGGCGCCCTCGCGCACCGAATCCGGCCGCTCTGGGGCGTCGGTGCGCCGGTGCATGGCATAGATGGACAGGTC
The DNA here is from genome assembly GCF_005281675.1 of Sphingobium sp. MP9-4. Classification (NCBI taxonomy): domain Bacteria; kingdom Pseudomonadati; phylum Pseudomonadota; class Alphaproteobacteria; order Sphingomonadales; family Sphingobiaceae; genus Sphingobium; species Sphingobium sp. MP9-4. The sequence goes on from NZ_LUFI01000093.1 coordinate 32,093, forward strand.
GCGCCCTTCGGGCGTGCGCAGCGCGATCAGCAGCGCGGGCGTGCGTTCACCGGGGAAGAGCTGGACATCGGTCACGCGCCAGTCGGCGGGCAGGCCGGGAATGTCGATATGGGTGCTGGCCAATATCTCGCGCGGGTCGAAGCTGGGTGATTCGATCTGCCCCTGCATCCGGGCGCGGATCATGGCGACGCGGTGGGAGGTTGCGGCATCGACCACATAGGCGGGCGGCCCGTCGCGTACCATGAGAAGGGCAACGAAGCTTGCCGCCAGCAGGGCAAGGCCGCCGCCGGCGCCAATCGCAAAGCGACGATGGCGCGCGGCCGGCGGGTGGAGCGCGCTCACCTGTGCCGCCATGGTTTCGGGCAGGGGCGCGCGGTCCTGCGCCAACAGGCGCAGCCCGGTGCGGGCGCTGAGGTCGCCCATCACCTGCGCGGCGAGGTCGGGCCGGCGCGACAGGCGGGTCTCCACCGCAAAGCGCCGGCCGGGATCGAGCTGGCCGTCGACATAGGCCATCAGTTCGATCTCCGAAGGATCCTCACTCATCCTGTCCTCCTACGATGCGCAGCCGATCGCGCGGCTGCCTGTCTCTGTCCTGTCGCAATGTCGCCCGCGCACGGGCAAGGCGCGACATTACCGTGCCGACCGCTATGCCCAGAAGGTCGGCGCTTTCCTGATAGCTCAGCCCTTCGACCACGGTCAGGTGCATGACGGCGCGCTGATGGTCGGGCAGGTCGGCAAAGGCGCGGGCGACCTGTATCAGGTCGGCGCGTACCTCCTGTTCGGGATCGGCATGATCGACCTGGATCTGGGCAAAGGCCAGATTGCGGCGCGTTTCCGCCGCCTCGCGCCGCTTGGCCGAGATGAAGACATTGTGGACGATGGCCAGCAGCCAGCGGCGGCGGCTGCGATCGGGCTGGAACTGGTCGCGCCGTTCGATCGCGCGCATCACGGCGTCCTGCACCACATCGTCGGCGACGACATGGTCGCGCGACAGGGCGCGGGCATAGCGGCGCATGGCGCGCAGGTCCGCCTCCATTTCCATGTCCGTCCGCTTGCCCGTCATCCACATCATTCCATTGGGGCGCCCGCCAGTTCGCGATAGACGCGCGCCACCGAATCCAGGACATGGTCCCAGCGATAGTCGCCTGCCGTCGCCTCCGCCGCGCGGCCGAGCCGCCGCCTTAGGCCGGTGTCGCGGACGAGGGAAGCCAGGCCGCCGGCATAGGCGCTAACGTCTCCCGGCGGGACCAGCAGTCCGTTGACGCCATTATCGATCAGGGCGGACGCGCTGGGGACGTCGGCCGACAGGACGGCAAGGCCGCTGGCCATTGCCTCCAGATTGACGTTGCCGAACGCCTCCGTGACGCTGGGATTGACCAATATGTCGGCGCTGGCGACCAGCGCGCCGAGGCGCGCCCCTTCGACATGGCCGGCAAAGCTGGCATTGGGCAGATGGCGGGCGAGGGCATCGCGCGCCGGGCCATCGCCCAGGATCAGCGGGCGCAGCGACAGACCGTTGGCGCGCGCCGCCATGATGGCGTCGGCGAAGATGTCGAGCCCCTTTTCCCGGACCAGCCGGCCGAAGAAGAGCGGCATGACATCGTAGGGCGCATAGCCAAGCTGGGCGCGCAGGCTTTCATCTCGCATCGCCGGATGAAAGACGGATCGATCGACGCCCCGGCTCCAGAGCGCGATGCGCTCGGCGCCATGGATTGCGGCGAGGTCCGCAGCGATCGGCGGGGTCGGGGCGAGGATGCGGTCGCAATCGCCATAGAAGCGATCGAGATAGGCCACGACCTGCCGCCGCAGGAAGCCGAGGCGGTAATAAGCAAGATAGGTCTCGAACCGGGTGTGCAGGCTGGCGACGGTCGGCACGGCGTTGCGCCGCGCCCAGTTCAGCGCCTGCCGGCCGAGCAGGTCGGGCGCGGACAGATGCACGATGTCAGGCTGGAACGCCTCCAGATCGGCGCGGGCGGCACGGGGCAGGCCGATCGCGAGCCGATATTCCGGGCGACCGGGAATGCAGAGCGAGCGCACCGATCGGACATCGCCGGCCGAGGCGAAGGCCGGCGTCGGCGCGGTCGGCGAATAGATGCGCACCTCTGCCTTATGTTGGTCCAGCATATGCCGGACCAGGCGGTTGAGCGCTCGGTTCGCGCCATCGCGCACGCAATCATAATTGCCCGAAAACAGCGCGATCTTCAGCGGCCGGGATGATGTCGGCGCCGTGGCGACCGGCAGGGCGGCATGAATATGGGCGCGAAGGGAAGAGAGCGGGGAATGCAGCGTCATGCCCCGCTTACGCTTGTCGGATCGCGCCTATTCCATCGATGGGCAATTAAAATTGACGAATGATGCGCAGGCCGGCGGTGGGGCGGAAGATATCGCCGCGTGGCCGTTCCGCGCCAAGGCCCGCCTGCATGGCGAAATTGCCGCCCAGTTGCTGGTGCAATTGCGGCATCAGCAGCAGGCCGCCCTCGCTGCCGCCCTGATAATTGATCTCCAGCCCCAATACCTGCCCTTCGCGGCTGTCGTAGAAGGTTGAGTGGTTGAGGATCACGCCGTTGCGGCCATGGCCGCCCGACAGCTTTACGTCGGCAAGCCCTGCCATCGTCACGCTGCTCCAGCGGCTATTGTAGCGATGGGCCACCATATAGGCGAAACTGCTGCGATATTGTTTGGCGCGGCGGTCATAGATGCCGAGATATTGGACGCCATGACCGGTGCGTCCGCCGCCGGTGGTGCCGAAACTCGCCTGCAGACCCAGTTTCAGTTCAGCAAGCCGGCCGTTGACGAAGGGCAGTTCGCCCTCGATCGCGAAGCCGTCGGCAAAGGCATATTCGATTTCCGGCGCCCAATGGACGGCGTCGTCATCGCCCGATAGCGGAACGGTCGCCAGCGTATTGACCTCCAGTTCGCCGCGCTTGGCGCCCAGCGGCCGCATCATGTCGAAGATCATCGGTTCGGGCACGTCGGGATAGGCGTCTGACGCCAGCGCGGCATCGCCCAGAAAGGCGCTCGCCATGGCGGCAAGGCCATGGCGCGAAAGGGATCGAACGGACAAGAAAGGCTGCTCCCGCGATGAGGATGTGACGATTCACATCCCCGTCTACGCGGGAGCGGAAGCCTTTATTCCCTGAGGGTCAGAGACAGGCTTCGAGGAAGGGCTGGTCGAAGCCGAACATGCGGGCCTTGTCGAGCGTATAGGGGCGCAGGCCCATCGAGCGATATTCGCCGATGATCTTACCGCTGTCATCCTCGTCATGATATTCGAACTTGAACAGTTCCTGGGTGACGATGACGTCGCCTTCCATGCCGATCACTTCGGTCACGTTGGTGACGCGGCGCGAACCGTCGCGCAGGCGCTTCACCTGGACGATCAGGTCGACCGAGTCGGCGATCTGCTTGGAAATGGCTTCCTTCGGGATCTTGATGTCGCCCATCAGGATCATGTTTTCCATACGGCCCAGGCATTCGCGCGGGCTGTTGCTGTGGAGCGTACACATGGAACCGTCATGGCCGGTGTTCATCGCGGCGAGCAGGTCGAAACATTCCGCGCCACGAATTTCGCCCAGGATGATGCGGTCCGGGCGCATACGCAGGGCGTTCTTGACGAGATCGCCGATGGTGATCGCGCCCTGGCCTTCCAGGTTGGGCGGACGGGTTTCGAGCGGCAACCAGTGCGGCTGCTGCAGGCGCAGTTCGGCCGCGTCCTCGATGGTCAGCACGCGCTCGCCCGGATCGATCATCTTCGACAGCGCGTTGAGCATCGTCGTCTTGCCCGAACCGGTACCGCCCGAAATGACGATGTTGAAACGGCAGGCGCCGGCGATCTTGAGTGCGGTCGCCATCTTCTGGTTCATCGCGCCCCATTGGGCGAGCATGTCGATGGTGATCGGCTTGGCTGAGAATTTACGGATCGAGATGGCCGTGCCCTTGAGGCTGAGCGGCGGCACGATCACGTTGACACGCGAACCGTCGGGCAGGCGGGCGTCGGCCAGCGGCGTGGTCTGGTCGACGCGGCGGCCGACCTTGTTCACGATGCGCTGGGCGATCTGGAACAGATGTTCTTCATCGCGGAACTTGATCGGTGCGATCTGGAGCTTGCCCTTCTTTTCGACATAGGTCTGTTCCGGGCCGTTGACCATGATATCGCTGATGTCCGGGTCGGCCAGCAATTCCTCGAGCGGGCCGAGGCCCAGAAGCTCGTCGACCAGCACCTTTTCCAGCGCGAACTGCTCGCGCCGGTTGAGCGTCAGCTTCAGTTCTGCGAGCACTTCCATGATGATCGGCCGGAATTCCTCCGCCAGTTCATCCTTGGTGAGGGTCGCGGCCGCTTCGGGATCGACGCGTTCGAGCAGGCGGGGAAGCACCTGTTCCTTGATCTTGTGAACCGACGCCTCGAACCCTTGCGGGCCGGCATCGGCGACATGTTCGGCATTGGCGCGTTCGGACAGGCGCGACATGGCGTCCGCATTGCGCTGCATCTGGCTGGTCGGCGCCGACAGCGGATCGAGCGGAATTTCGCCCGGCAGGGCCGCCAGGTCGAGCGGCGGGAACTGCTCGCCGCCGCGCGGGGCCTCCTCGCGCGCTGCGCCGCCGCTGTGCATCGGTCGGGCGACGCCGAAACCCGGCTTGATGCCGGCAGGTCCATTTTTCCGTCCAAATGCGCTCATAACTCTCCGCCGGAATTCTGCGATCGGGCCAGCCACCCCAAAATGGGCCGATTCACCATGGCTGGAGAAGGTGAATAAGCTGGAAACTTTGACAAATGGCTAATGCGCCGGTGCCCATTCTGAGGATCGCGGATCGCCGGCAAGGATGGCGCCGTACCGGATCGGGGTGAAGGGCGGGGCACGGTTACCCGACATTAACCAATCTCGCCGATAGGGATTGCAGGCTTTCAGGATTTCGGTGCCATGCGAACCTTGTCCATCGTCATTCCCGTTTTCAACGAACAGGATGGCATCTCCCTTTTCCTTGATGCGGCACGGCCTGCTGTGGATGAGGCGCTGTCCCTGATCGGCGCTGACGCGCGCGCCGAATATCTGTTCGTCGATGATGGCAGCGCGGACCGCACCGGTGACGTGCTGGAGATATTGTCGCGGTTCAACCCGGACCTGCGCTATGTCCGGCTGTCGCGCAACTTCGGCAAGGAGGCCGCCCTGGCGGCCGGCATCGACCATGCTGTCGGAGACGCGGTCATCCCGATCGATGTCGATCTGCAGGACCCGCCCGAAGTGATCGTCGACATGGTTCGTCTCTGGCTCGCTGGTGCCCAAGTGGTCAACGCGCGGCGGGCCGATCGATCGAGCGACAGCTGGTTCAAGCGCTGGAGCGCGCGGGGCTTCTATGCGCTGCTCAACCGCCTGTCCGATTATCCCATTCCCGAAAATGTCGGTGATTTCCGCCTGCTTGACCGGCAGGCCGTCGATGTCGTCAAGCAATTGGGGGAACAGGCCCGGTTCAACAAGGGCCTGTTTTCCTGGATCGGCTTCCGGGTCGCGACGGTCGATTATATCCGGGCGCGGCGGGAAACCGGACGCAGCAAATGGGGACTGGGCAAGCTCTGGTCCCTGGCCGTGGACGGCATCACCGCGTCGACCACCATGCCATTGCGCATCTGGTCCTATGTCGGTGGCGCGATCGCGCTCATTGCCTTTGCCTATGCCGGTTTTCTGGTCGTGCATACGCTGGCGACCGGCGTCGACGTGCCCGGCTATGCCTCGATGATGGTTGCCGTGCTGGGCCTTGGCGGGCTTAACCTGCTCAGCCTGGGCATCATGGGCGAATATGTCGGGCGGATCGCCCGCGAGGTGCGGCAGCGGCCACTATATATCGTCGCCGCCGATGCCGGGGCGCGCAACGTCGGGGGCGCCGCGACCCCGACGCTCGATCAACTGGAAAGGGACGAAGAATGGATCGCTCAGCCTATACGAGCATGAATGCTCAGGAGGGCGAACATTGGTGGTTCGTCGCCCGCCGCGCCATCATCGATGGCCTGATCCGCGATCATGTCGCCTTGCCCGATGACGCCCGCATCTTGGAAGCCGGCTGCGGTACCGGCGGCAATCTGGCGCTTCTGGCGCAGCATGGTAGCGTCGATGCGCTTGAATATGATGACGAAGCACGGGCCATCGCGGCCGCGCGGGGCGTCGCCACCGTGGAGGCAGGCGCCTTGCCGGAGAAGGTCGGCTTCGGCGATCGGCGCTATGACCTGATCGCCCTGCTCGACGTGCTGGAGCATGTCGACCAGGATGAAGCGTCGCTCACCGCACTGCGCGGCCGGCTTGCGGCAGGCGGGCGACTGCTCGTCACCGTGCCGGCGGTTCCCTGGCTATGGTCCGATCATGACGTGCTGCACCATCACAAGCGCCGCTATACCCATGATGGCCTTGCTGGCGTCGCCGCGGCGGCCGGCTTGCGGGTTGAGGCATCGGGCTATTTCAACAGCCTGTTGTTCCCGCTCGCCGTTGCCCAGCGGATGGCGCATCAGTTGCTTCGGCGGGAAGCACCGCTCGATGCCCGCCCGGCCCCCTGGCTCAATCGCTCGCTGCAACAGGTGTTCGCGGCCGAACGCCACATGCTGGGCCGCATCAATTTCCCGATCGGCCTGTCACTTTACGCGATTCTCTCCGCCTGATCCTGGCTGCCGGAAATTATGCGGACTGAACCATAGTCCGTCCCAGCACCGGGCTGGTTCGCTGGCAGGAACAGGTGTGGGCCTTGCCGGTCGCACCAGGGCGGGCATGGCGGGCAGGGGCGCGAAATAGGATCCCTTGGGGAAGGCGGCAAAGGTCTGGTCCCACGCCTTCGATACCGAACAGCGCACTTCGGGCGCAGGCGGATGGACAAGCGCGCGGCGGATTTCGGCCAGTCCCGTCAGGCTGCCGATCAGCAGCATGGCGATCAGCCAGGTGCGCCGTTCGGTCCCATTGCCCAGCTCATCGGCGAGCATCGCTGCCAGGATGGCCAGCGCGGCGATGGATGCCCGCGCCATGAAATCGATCGACCATCCGATCTGCACGAACGGGATCAGCATCAGCCAGGCGAAGGCCAGCCAGAGCGTGTCTCGGCCAAATCGCGACGGTCGGGCGACCAACAGCAACGGCACCAGATAGGGCAGGGTTTCGATCCCCTGGAACATCAACCATTGCAGCGGCGGGATCGGCTGGAATCTTAGTCCCACGTCCGCGCCAGATGCCGCGCCGAGATAAAGAAGGGACGGGACGGCCAACAGGCTGGCCAGAGCCGGAAGCAGCATGTCGGCGATACGCAGCCGGCGCGCCGCCAGGGTACGGATGCCGGCCAGCGCGGCGAAGGGCATCGCGCCCATCAGTCCGAGCGGAGACCATAGGGCCGTCAACGGCAGCAGTGCGAGATAGGACGCCAATGGCAATCGTTCGCGGCGCCAGAGCAGATAGCCCATCGCCCCGATCCAGCCGGACATGGCATGTTGCGGAACCCAGAAGGCCAGGGTGATGGTCGAGGAATATTGGAGGCCGATCCAGTCCTCCAGATGGTCGCCCAGCCGGCCATTGAGGACCAGGTCGCCGATCGCGTCTATGCCGCTGAAGCCGAGGAAGACGAGCAGCGCGACCAGTCGACCGCGCCGGCCGTCGAACAGTTGCGCGGCAAGCGCGAGAGTCAGGCCCAGCAGCAGGGAATTTTGCGCCAGCAATGCGATATCGCCCGCGCGCACGCCCAGCGCCTTGTAGAGCAGGGCAGGGGCGAGGAACATGCCGATCGGCGCCCGCAACAGGTCGGGGACAGCCCGTTCGGTATAGACGAAGGGCCAGGGATTGACGGCCATGTCGCGAAGCGCGGCGAGCCGCACCTGCCAGTCGACATTGGCATAGAAGAACCGGCCTTCGCCGCCGAGCATCAGCAGCAGCAGAGAGACCCCCGTGCATAGCAGCAGCGTGCCGATGCTCGGTCCCGATCGGTCGGGCATGGTGCGCAGCATGACGGTGCACAGCCCGCCGATCAGCAGCAGGGCGAGGGGATAGGCCCAGAACGGGGCGACGTCCAGGAAGCGCCAGAGCAGCAACTGGTCGAGGCCGAGCCAGGCAAACAGCGCGGCGATCAGCCAGCCGGCCGGAACGGTGTGCGCGAGCAGGCCGCCAGAGCCGGCCGGTGGCGCAGAAACAGCGGTCTTGGCGGCGAGGGCGGTCATCGGCGGGCGGCACTCACAAGAAAAAGGGGCGCAAAGCGCGCCCCTTGGTCCGTTCGTCTGGCATGAATGCGGCAGGTTGGAAAGAGCCTGGCTCCCCCATCGGCCTGCGCGCCAGGAAGCCTCAGCCCGCCTTTTCGGCGAGAACCGTCAGGCCCTTTTCATTGACCTCGGCAAAGCCGCCCTGGACCGGGATGATTTCCGGCGCGGCGCCAGCCGATGCGAAGATCTGGATCGCGCCATCGCGCACGGTCGACATGAAGGGCGCATGGCCCTCCAGCACGCCGAAGTCGCCATCGGTGCCGGGAACGACGACCTGATAGACCTCTTCCGAGCGGACGAGCTTTTCAGGAGTCACGAGTTCGAAATGCAGTGCCATTCTAAAATCTCCCCCCTCCCTTCCAGGGAGGGGCCGGGGGTGGGTGCCATCGCGATGCGATGGCCTGCGCCCTAGCCGAGAGACAGGAAGCGCGCTTCGCTCGCTACCCACCCCTCAATCCCCTCCCTTGGAAGGGAGGGGAGGGTTTGTTGCTTAGGCTGCTTCGGCAGCCAGCTTCTTCGCCTTTTCGATGGCTTCGTCGATGCCGCCGACCATGTAGAAGGCGTTCTCGGGCAGATGGTCATATTCACCATCGACCACGGCCTTGAACGACTTCACCGTGTCTTCGATCTGGACGAACTTGCCCGAGATGCCGGTGAAGACTTCGGCGACGTGGAACGGCTGCGACAGGAACTTCTGGATCTTGCGCGCGCGGGCAACGGTGATCTTGTCCTCTTCCGACAGCTCGTCCATGCCCAGGATCGCGATGATGTCCTGCAGCGACTTGTACTTCTGCAGGATCGACTGGACGGCACGGGCGGTGTCGTAATGTTCCTGGCCGACGACGCGGGGCTCCAGAACGCGACTGGTCGAGTCCAGCGGATCGACCGCCGGATAGATGCCCAGTTCCGAAATGGCGCGGTTGAGAACGGTGGTGGCGTCAAGATGCGCGAACGAGGTCGCCGGCGCCGGGTCGGTCAAGTCGTCCGCGGGGACGTAGACGGCCTGCACCGAGGTGATCGAGCCCTTGTTGGTCGAGGTGATGCGTTCCTGCAGCTGACCCATGTCGGTCGCCAGGGTCGGCTGATAGCCCACGGCCGAAGGAATACGGCCGAGCAGAGCCGACACTTCCGCGCCCGCCTGGGTGAAGCGGAAGATGTTGTCGACGAAGAACAGCACGTCCTGGTTCTCGACGTCGCGGAAATATTCGGCGATCGTCAGGCCCGACAGGGCGACGCGGGCACGGGCGCCCGGCGGTTCGTTCATCTGGCCATAAACCAGGGCCACCTTCGAACCTTCGCTGATCGCGTTGCCGTCGGCATCCTTGGCGATGACGTTGGCGTCGAGGAATTCATGGTACAGATCGTTACCTTCACGGGTGCGTTCACCCACGCCCGCGAAGACCGAGGTGCCGCCATGGCCCTTGGCGATGTTGTTGATCAGTTCCTGGATGAGAACGGTCTTGCCCACGCCGGCGCCGCCGAACAGGCCGATCTTGCCGCCCTTGGCATAGGGGGCCAGAAGGTCGATGACCTTGATGCCGGTGACCAGGATCGAGGCGTCGGTCGACTGGTCGACGAACTCGGGTGCCTTGGCATGGATCGGCGAACGCAGTTCGGTGGCGACCGGGCCGCGCTCGTCAATCGGCTCGCCGACGACGTTCAGGATGCGGCCGAGGGTAGCCGGGCCGACCGGAACCGAGATCTGCGCGCCGGTGTCGGTGACTTCCTGGCCGCGGGTCAGACCGTCGGTCGAGTCCATCGCGATGGTGCGGACGGTGTTCTCACCCAGATGCTGGGCGACTTCCAGCACCAGGCGCTGGCCGTTGTTGCTGGTTTCCAGCGCCGAAAGGATCGCCGGAAGCGCATCGGGGAAGGTCACGTCGACGACGGCGCCGATGACCTGCGAGATGCGGCCTACATTGTTGGTGGTTGCCATGACTATGTCCTTGCCTGCTTGTCCTTAGAGGGCTTCGGCGCCCGAGATGATTTCGACGAGTTCGGTGGTGATCGCGGCCTGGCGGCTGCGGTTATACTGGATCGTCAGCTTGTTGATGAGGTCGCCGGCATTGCGGGTCGCATTGTCCATCGCGGTCATCGACGCACCCTGTTCGGACGCGTTGTTTTCCAGCAGCGCCTTGAAGAGCTGCACCGTGACGTTGCGCGGCAGCAGGTCGTCGAGGATCGCTTCCTCGCTCGGCTCATATTCCACCGTGGCGGCGATCGCGTTGCGGTCGGCGTCGGCGGGGATCTTCACCGGGATGATCTGCTGTTCGGTCGGGATCTGCGCGAGCGCCGACTTGAAGCGCGAATAGAAGAGATGGGCGACGTCGAACTTGCCGTCGAGGAACATCTGGCTGAGTTCCTGCGCCACCGCCTGGGCCTGGGCAAAGCCCGGCTCCTTGGCACCGGTGGTGTCGTAATTGGCGACGATCTTGCCCGGATAGGTGCGGTTGATGACCGGACGACCCTTGCGGCCGATCAGGTAGAACAGCACCTTCTTGCCATCCAGCTCCAGCGCGCGGGCCTTGGCCAGCGCGGCCTTAACGATATTGGCGTTGAACGCGCCGGCAAGGCCGCGATCGCTATTGGCGACGACCAGCAGATGGACTTCGTCCTTGCCAGTGCCGGCGAGCAGCGGCGAAGCGCCTTCGCCCGAGCCACCGGCGATCTTGGTCGCCAGGCTCGCGACGACCGCTTCCAGTCGCTCGCTATAGGGGCGGGCAGCTTCGGCAGCGGCCTGCGCCTTGCGCAGTTTGGCCGCGGCGACCATCTGCTTCGCCTTGGTGATCTTCTGGGTCGACTTCACCGACCCGATGCGCAGCTTCAGTTCCTTGAGGCTAGCCATAGTTCAAATATTCCGAGCAAGGGCCAAACGGCCCGCGAGACCAAAGAAACCGACGCCCATGGCGCCTTCGAACCAGCGCATCGCGCTGCTCTGCCCCACTTTGCGGCCCGCCTTGGTGGCGAGCAGCGCGAGCAGGGCGCACCACAGGAAGCCCAGCCCATAGACGATCGCGATCAGCAGCATGCCCTGCCACGGCGCATCCGGGCCAGTGCCCACGAACTGCGGCAGCGCGGCGAGGAAGAAGATCGCGACCTTGGGGTTCAGCACGGTGCTGACCAGGCCTTGAGCGAAGGGCGATCCGCCGATCCGGACCTTGGGCGTTTCGCTTGCCGGCGCCGGCTTGATCGCGCCGCGCAGCAGGCCAAAGCCCATCCAGGCCAGATAGAGGGCACCGGCGATCTTAACGCCCAAGAACAGCCCCGGCACCGCATTCAGCACGCTGAGGAAGCCGAAGCCGCACAACAGCATGTAGAACAGGCCGCCGAGCTGTATGCCGCCGATCGCCGCCATTCCCGCCTTGAACCCGCGGCGCGCCGCGTGGCCGGCCACCAACATGGTGTCCGGCCCCGGCAGCAGCACCAGACCGATCGACATCACGGTCCAGGCAAGAAGGGAATGGGCGGTCAGCACAGCGTCTTAAGCGAAGGTCTTGCCGAACGAGTCCAGCGCAGCCTTCAGCTTGCCCTTGGCGTCGTCGCCCAGATCCTTGCTGTCGCGGATCGCGGTCAGCACTTCGGGGTGGTCGTGACGCAGATAGGCGAGCATCAGCTCTTCATAACGGGTCACGTCCTTGACCGGGATGCCGTCCAGATAGCCGTTGGTGCCGGCGAAGATCGACGCGGTCTGCTCTTCGAACGGCAGCGGCGAGAACTGGCCCTGCTTCAGCAGTTCGGTCAGGCGCGCGCCGCGGTTCAGCAGCTTCTGGGTCGAGGCGTCGAGGTCCGAACCGAACTGGGCGAAGGCCGCCATTTCGCGATACTGGGCCAGCTCCAACTTGATCGAGCCCGAAACCTTCTTCATCGCCTTGGTCTGCGCGGCCGAGCCGACGCGCGACACCGACAGGCCGACGTTGATGGCCGGACGGATGCCCTGGTAAAAGAGGTTGGTTTCGAGGAAGATCTGGCCGTCGGTGATCGAGATCACGTTGGTCGGAATATAGGCCGACACGTCGCCTGCCTGGGTCTCGATGATCGGCAGCGCGGTCAGCGAGCCATTGCCATTGGCGTCGTTCATCTTCGCAGCGCGTTCCAGCAGGCGGCTGTGCAGATAGAAGACGTCGCCCGGATAGGCTTCACGGCCCGGAGGACGACGCAGCAGCAGCGACATCTGACGATAGGCGACGGCCTGCTTGGACAGATCGTCATACACGATCACGGCGTGCATGCCGTTGTCGCGGAAGAATTCGCCCATGGTGACGCCGGTATAGGGCGCCAGATACTGGAGCGGAGCGGGCTCCGAAGCGGTCGCGGCGACGACGATCGAATATTCCATCGCGCCATTTTCTTCGAGCTGCTTGACGATCTGCGCGACGGTCGAACGCTTCTGGCCGACGGCGACGTAGATGCAGTAGAGCTTCTTGCTTTCGTCGTCGCCCGCGTTGATGCCCTTCTGGTTGATGAAGGTATCGATCGCGACGGCGGTCTTGCCGGTCTGGCGGTCACCGATGATCAGTTCGCGCTGGCCACGGCCGACGGGGACGAGGGCGTCGATCGCCTTCAGGCCGGTCTGCACGGGCTCGTGCACCGACTTGCGGGGGATGATGCCCGGCGCCTTGACTTCGACGCGCTTGCGCTCGGTATATTCGATCGGACCCTTGCCATCGATCGGGTTGCCGAGGCCGTCGACGACGCGGCCCAGCAGACCCTTGCCGACGGGAACGTCGACGATGGTGCCGGTGCGCTTGACGGTGTCGCCTTCCTTGATCTCGGCGTCCGAGCCGAAGATCACGATGCCGACATTGTCGGCTTCGAGGTTGAGTGCCATGCCCTGAACGCCATTGGCGAACTCGACCATTTCGCCCGCCTGGACGTTGTCGAGGCCATGGACGCGGGCGATGCCGTCACCCACGGTCAGAACGGAACCGACTTCGCTGACCTGCGCTTCGGTGCCGAAATTGGCGATCTGGTCCTTGATGACCTTCGAAATTTCTGCGGCGTTGATATCCATGTTCAGCCTTTCATCGCCAGGGCGAGACTATTCAAACGGGTGCGGATGGAGGAATCGATCATCTGGCTGCCGATCTTGACGACCAGCCCACCCAGGATCGCGGGATCGACCTTGGCCTCGACGGCGACGTCGCGGCCGACACGCGCCTTGAGGCCCTTGGCCAGCGCGGTCAGTTGAGTCTTGGTGAGCGGATGCGCGCTCGTCACTTCGGCGCGGGCCTCGCCCTTGTGATTCGACAGCAGCGTCTCATAGGCGCGGATGACCGCGGGAAGCTGCGAGAGGCGACGGTTCTGGGCGAGTACGCCCAGGAAATTCGTCGTCAGCGGATCGATCGACATGGCGGATGCAACCGCCGCGATCGTCTTACCCGCTGCGTCGCGGCTGAGAACGGGACTGTTGATCAGGCCCTTGAAATCAGACGATTCTGCGATCGCCGCCTTGATTGCCGCGAGGCTCGCTGCGACGGTGTCGAGCGTCTTGCCGTCGCGGGCCAGATCGAACAGCGCCACCGCATAGCGGCCGCTGAGGCTGGCCTGAATACCGCCGGTAGTCTCCACGCGCTTACCGTCCTCCAACTTGATTTGCCGGTCATGCAAAAAGAGGGGGAGCAGTAATAACCGTCCCCTGTTGTCGGGCCGGTTAGCAGTGCCAATATGACTATGCAAGTCATGTGACACGATTCCATCGCATCGACGAAATCAAGCCAATTTGACTGAGTTTTTCGGGAAAACGGACAGGCTAGGGAGCGGGGTCTGCGGGGGCAAGCCGTCCTTTTTGGCAATGATAGACCAGCCGCTCGTTCGGCTGGGGCGGCAGCAGCGCGGCGAGGTCCGACTGGAGCGTCGCAATCCGGGTCAACATAGTGGAATCGCTGCTGCATCCCTTGATCGGGCCATCCTTCAGCAGGGCGCGGGCCTTGTCCATCGTATCGCCGTCGGGCAGCCAGCGCTGGACCCGCAACAGGCCGGTGGCCGGGTCGAATTCGCTGCGGCTGACATAATTGCCCTCGTCGGGCACATGGGCACGCTGCCAGGTCGTGCCGGTCGCCTGATACTGCGTGTCGCCGTTGACGCAGCCGCCCTCGGTCCAGTTCAGGCCGACATCATTGGGCTGCGACACGGTCAGCCGGCTGCGGTTGAGGTCGATCCGGCAGATATTGTCGCCGGCCCAGGCAAAGGCCTTGTTGCTGACCACGCTCTGGTCCTCGGGCAGCTTCACCCGCTCGTCGATGCTGGCAAAGCTGGGCTTGAAGACGAACAGGCCAAGCGCGCCCATCAGCAGGATGCCGCCACCGGCGATGAACCAGGTGGCACGCTTTTCGCGGCCCTGGCTGTAGAAGAGACCGCCAGCCCCCAGGCCCAGCACGGCGAGGGCCAGCAGCACGGCGGCGCCCGCCATCGCATTTTCGCGGCCGGAAATAACATCGCGCTCGGCGGTGTCGCGGGCCTGCTGCAGCGCCTGCTCGCGCTTGTCGGCGGCGGCGCGGTCATTCTGTTCGGTCAACTGCGATTCGCGCTGGGTGATCGAGGCTTCGGCCGCGTCGGCTTCGGCCATGGTGCGGCAGGCGACGACGGTGTGGAGCGAGGACACGCCGGCCTGGCGCAGGAAGGAGGCGACTTCGCGCCAGGATACGGCAAAGCCGAATTCGGCATCATTGCCGTCCGAGATCGAGCCGAAGCTGTTGACGCCCAGCACCCGGCCGCAATCATCGACCAGCGGGCCGCCGCTGTTGCCTGCGGCAAGCGGGGCGGTGTGCAGGATGGTGTCGAAGCTCTGGCTGGAGCGGCCGGACGAGATGCTGCCGCTGGTCTTCACCGTGCCGAGCGGTTCGACCAGTTGCTTGAGGCTGAGGCCCTGGGCGCGATCGACGGTACCGGGATAGCCGATGGCGGTGACATGCTGGCCGTCATCGACCGCCCCGGCATAGAAGGTGGCAACCGGCAGGCTGCCTTCCTCCAGCTGGATCAGGGCCAGGTCATTGCCCGGCGAATAGGCGATGATCCGCCCGCCATAGCTTTTCTTGCCCTCCGACGGGATCACGCCGATGACGAGATCCTTCTCCTCGCGCGCCAGTTCGACGACATGGGCGTTGGTCAGCACCTTGTCCGGGGCGATCGCGATGCCGCTGCCATGGCCCACGAAATAGGCGTCCGCGCCATTGGTCGCGACCAGGGCGACGCGCACCACGCTGCGCGCAGCGGCGGTGATATCCTGCTGTTCGGCCCGTGCGGGGCTGAGCAGGACGAGGGACGCGACAAGCGCGGCGATCGGGCGAAGGCGACGGAAAAGGGCGACCATAGGAGGCGCATACATATGCGAAGGCCCGCTTTAGGCAATCGGGAAAAAGCGGATGCGACGGGCCGTGTGCTTTTGACCGCAAGCGACGGGAAGCCTCGCCAAGCCGTCTGGATTACCCCATATCCATGAACCAGATGACACGCCCCGAACCCGTCCCTGCCGCCATGCCCGATGCCGCAGCCTGCTGGACCGCCTTTCTGGCGCGCGATCGCCGACAGGATGGCTGCTTCGTGGGCGCGGTGCTGACCACCGGCATCTATTGCAAGCCCAGCTGCCCGGCCCGGCACCCGAAGCGGGAGAATATGATCTTCCTGCCTGATGGTGCGGCGGCCCGTGCGGCGGGCTTCCGTGCCTGCCTGCGTTGCCGGCCGGATGAGGTGGGGCGCGACCAGCAGGCGGTGGAAGCGGCGATCCGCCTGATCCGCACCGCCGAAACGCCGCCCCGGCTGGAGGAGATGGCCGACCATGTCGGCTATGCGCCGCATCATTTCCATCGCTTGTTCAAACGGATCACCGGCCTGACCCCGGCGGCCTATGCCCGCGATCTGCGCACCGAGCGGCTGAAGGCGGCACTGGCGACGCCCGGCAGCGTGACCGATGCGATCTATGAGGCCGGCTATAACGCGCCGAGCCGCGCCTATGCCGATGCCGAACGGCATCTGGGCATGACGCCGAGCGCCTGGCGCGAGGGCGGGCGCGGTGTCGATATCCGCCATGTCGTGATCGGGACGAGCCTGGGCGCGCTGCTGGTTGCGGCGACCGAGCGCGGCCTGTGCCGCATCGCCTTCGATGAAGGGGAGGCGGACCTGCGCCGCCGATATCCCAACGCGACTCTGTTGCCCTCGGACGCAGCGCTGGATCGCTGGGCGCGTGTCGTGGCTGCACTGGTGGATGATCCGGGGGCGGGGGCCGACCTGCCAACCGATGTCGGCGGCACCGCCTTTCAGCAGGCGGTCTGGGCCGCCTTGCGGGCGATCCCGGCGGGCGAGACGCGCAGCTATGGCGAGATCGCCGCGGCGATCGGCCGGCCGGGCGCGGTGCGCGCGGCAGGGACGGCCTGCGGCGACAATGGCCTGGCAATATTGGTGCCGTGTCATCGTGTGCTGCGCAGCGACGGAAGCCTGGGCGGTTACGCCTATGGCGTCGATCGCAAGCGGAACCTGCTGGAGCGGGAGCGACGTGCAAAGATGACAGCGAAGGCGACAGGTGAGTGATCCTTTCTCGATCCGCTTGCGTCACAATATTCTCGTAATTTAACTTTTGATTAACTATAGGCTCGCGCCTTCTTCGATGGGGGCGGGTGGGCTTGCGTAGTCTGTTGTTCTGGCTGTTGCTGATGACGCCGACCATGACAGTGGCCTTGCCGCTGGCGCGGCCGGTGGCGATGCCGATCGGCCCCGGCCCCGACCGGATGGCGGCCGGCGTGGCGCGCATGGTCGGATCCATCCTGGAATTTACCCGCTGGCCAACCGCGCGGCCGGTCGTGCGCATGTGTATGGCGGGTGTCGTCGCCCATGGCGACCAATTGGATGAGATCAGCCTGACGAACGGGGCGCGGATCGCCACGGTGGCGCTGGCCGCCGACGAGGCCGCGCCGGCCGCGCGGTGCGATGCGCTTTATCTCGGAAGCCTGGACGCGGTGGTGCGCCAGCGGCTGATCGCGGCAGTGCGCGGCAATCCGGTGGTGACCATCGCGGAGGATGATCGCGACTGTGCGGGCGGGGCAATGTTCTGCCTGTTGTTCGCGCCGCAGACCCTGTCCTTCCAGCTCAACATCGATGCGGTATCCCGATCCACGGTGCGGATCGATCCGCGCGTGCTGCGCGTGGCGAAGGGGGGCTATTGACCATGGCCGAACCAAGTTCGACCGCAATGCCGACCTTGCGTCAGTTGCTGGCGCGGGCGCATCTGCGCCTGATCCTGTTCGCCGTGCTGATGGCGGGCCTGACGCTGACGGTGACAGGTGTCACCGTCATTCGCGGCTATGCCGCCCGGAACCTGACGCTGATCGCCCAGACCGTCGCCTATACGGTCGAGCCGGCTCTGGTGTTCGATGATGTCGATGCGGCACGACAGGGGATCGCCACGGTGGCGGCATCTGAAAGCGTGCGATCGGTCGAGTTGCATGATCGTCACGGACGGTTGATCGCGGCCTGGAACCGGCCCGATCGCGGCATGGCCGGCAACCTGTCCCGGATCGTGGACGCGCTGTTCTGGCCCAGCCCGGTGCGGGTGCCGGTCCATCATGGGCCGGTCGTCGTGGCCGAAGTGCAGGTGTTCGGCGATGCCGGCGGGCTGGGGCGCTATATCCTGTCCGGGGTCGCCACTGCGCTCGCCTGCCTTGGTCTGACCATCGTCGCGACCCAGTTGCTGGCGCGGCGGTTGCAGCGCGACGTGACGGGACCGCTGGCCCATATTGCACAAGTCGCCCATGCAGTTCGCACTGACCGCCAGTTCGATCGGCGCGTGCCGGTCGCCGGCATTCATGAGGTCGATCAGTTCGCGCGCGATTTCAATGCGCTGCTGGATGAACTGGACGAATGGCACACCGGCATTTTGAACGAGAATCGTATCCTGGAGCGCCAGGCGACGCGCGATCCGCTGACCGGCCTAGGCAATCGTGCGATGTTCGAGCGAGAGCTGGCGGCGACCATGGCGCAGGCCGATGAAGGCGATACGTCCTTCGCGGTCATTTATGTCGATGTGAACCGGTTCAAGCAGGTCAATGACAGCCATGGCCATGATGCCGGCGACGTCATGCTGATCGTCATCGCGGCGCGGCTGCGCATGGCTTTGCGGCCGGGCGACATGGCCTTCCGTCTGGGTGGCGACGAATTTGCGCTGATCCTGGCGGCCGGGGCGACCCGAGCCGAAGCCGATCAGATGTCGGCCCAGATCGGGGCCGGCATGACCCAGCCGATCATGTTGCCGAGCGGCGTCAGCATCCGATCCTCGCTGAGCATCGGCAGCGCTCTCTATCCACAGGACAGTGTCGATCCGCGCGCACTGCTGCGCCATGCCGACGCGGCCATGTATGCGGCCAAGGCGCGGAGCGACGGCCGGAATTGATGATGAGGAACAATATGCGAAAGCTTCTTTCCCTCCTGGCGCTGACTTTGCTGGCAGCCTGTCAGACGGTGCAGCCGAGTGATGGCTTCACCGAAGCACAGAAGACGGTGCTGCGTGCCAATGGCTTTCAGCCGGTCGGCAGCAACTGGGAATTCGGCATGGCCGACCGGCTGTTGTTCTCGACCGACCAGAGCGTGCTGATCCCGGCGCAGCGCGATGTGATCAGCCGGATCGCGAGCGCGCTGGTCGCCGTCGAAGTGCGCGGCGCCAAGGTGGAGGGGCATACGGACAATACCGGCACGGCCGCCTATAATGAGCAATTGTCGCAGAAGCGGGCGCAGGCCGTTGCCGACGCGCTGGCGGCGGGCGGCATGGCACCGGCGGCTCTGCATCCGGTGGGCATGGGGTTGCGGGTGCCGGTGGCGAGCAATGATAGCGAGGTCGGCCGTCAGGAAAACCGCCGCGTGGTCATCATCGTCGCACCAGGCGATGCGATGCCGCTTTAACGGCGGATCGGCTCGAAATCCTTCACCCGCGCCATGACGGCGGTGCGCTGGGCATCGGTCATGCTGCGCCAATGGACGATTTCGTCGAGGGTGCGGCCGCAGCCGGTGCAGCCCTTGCGCTCGGCATCGAGCGAACAGAGATTGCGACAGGGGCTCTCGATCGGCGCGGCCATCACATGAAGCTGTAGGGATCGACGTCCACTGCGACGCGGGTGGTCGATTTCCACACCAGATTCCCCAGCCATTCGCGGATCACCGACTGGATGTCGACCTGGCGCGTGGCGTGGATCAGCAGCCGGTGGCGATGCCGGCCGCGCAGCACGGAAAGGGGGGCAGGGGCGGGGCCATAGACCCGCATGCCCTCCACCTGCGGCGCCGACTTGCCGATCAGCCGGGCGGTCTGTGCAGCTTCGTCGCTGTCCTCGCTGGAGATGATGATCGCGGCGAAGCGGCCGAAGGGCGGGGCATTGGCGCGGCGGCGATTTTCGGTCTCGATCAGATAGAAGCGCTCGCTGTCGCCGGCGATCAGCGCCTGGATCACTTCGGCATCGGGCATGCGGGTCTGGATGAAGACATGGCCCGGCTTTTCGCCGCGCCCGGCGCGTCCGGCGACCTGCATGATCTGCTGGAAGGTGCGTTCGGATGCGCGCAGATCACCGCCCTCCAGCCCCAGGTCCGCGTCGATCACGCCGACCAGCGTCAGGTTGGGGAAATGATAGCCCTTGGTGATGAGCTGGGTGCCGACGATGATGTCGATGTCGCCGGCCTCCACCGACTTGACGAAATCGGCAGCGCGGGCGGGCGAATGCAGGGTGTCGGACGTGGCGATGGCCACCCGCGCCTGTGGCCACAGCGCCTTCACCTCGTCGGCGATGCGCTCGACGCCGGGGCCGCAGGCGACCAGGCTGTCCTCTTCCTTGCACTCGGGGCAGAAGCGCGGCGCCGGGATGACATGGCCGCAATGATGGCAGGCGAGCCGCTTGGTCAGCCGATGCTCGACCATCCAGCTGGTGCAATTGGGGCATTGGAAGCGATAGCCGCAATGGCGGCACAGCGTCAGCGGCGCATATCCGCGCCGGTTGAGGAAGAGCAGGCTCTGCTCGCCCTTGGCCAGCACTTCCTCCATCGCCACCACCAGCGGCGGGGCGATCCAGCGACCGCGCTCGGGCGGATCGGTCAGTAGGTTGATGCCCTCGATATCGGGCATCTGTGCGCCGCCGAAACGGGCCGGCAGCTTGATCTCGCGATAGCGGCCGAGATCGACCTGATGCCGTGTCTCGATTGCCGGCGTGGCGGAGGCCAGAACGACCGGGAAATGTTCGATGAGGCCCCGTATCACGGCGACGTCGCGGGCGTGATAATGGACGCCTTCCTCCTGCTTGAAGCTCGCCTCATGCGCTTCGTCGACGACGATCAGGCCCAGATTGGGGTAGGGCAGGAACAGGGCGGATCGGGCACCGACGACGACGCGGGCCTCGCCCGCCGCGATCGCGCGCCAGGCGCGCCGGCGCTCGCTCTGGCGCAGGCCACTATGCCAGTTGACCGGGACCGTGCCGAAGCGTTTCTCGAACCGCTCCAGAAAGGGTTCGGTCAGGGCGATTTCGGGCAGCAGCACCAAGGTTTGCTTGCCGGCGCGGATGGCTGCGGCGATCGCCTCGAAATAGACCTCGGTCTTGCCCGATCCGGTGACGCCGTCGAGCAGGAAGGGGGCGAATTCATGGGCACGCACTGCGTCCGCCATGTCGGTCGCGGCCGCCATCTGCTGATCGGACAGGGCCGGCGGCGCGTGGGCCGGGTCGGGCTCGGGGAAGGGGGTGTCGACGCTGACCTCGATCGGCTCGAACGCGCCGGCCTTCACCAGGCCGCGGATCACCGTATCGCTGACCCCGCCGATCATCGCCAGTTCGCGCACCAGCCCCTGCCGGTCGCCGATCCGCTCCATCGCCTGGGTTCGCTGTTCGGTCATGCGATCGGGAAGCTGGCCGGTGGCACGATATTCGATGACGGTGCGCGTTCCTTCCAGCGCCGACATCGACGCCAGCGCCATGCGCAGCACGGCGGCCGGCGGGGCGAGATAATAGTCGGCGGTCCATTCGATCAGCCGGCGCAGCGTTTCGGGCAGCGGCGGCGCGTCAAGCACTTCCAGCAGGTTGCGCAGACGGTTGTCGCCGACCGTCTCGACATCCGGGAAGGATTCCTCGTCCCAGACCACGCCGACCAGCTGGCGCGGGCCCAGCGGGGCGACCACGATGCTGCCCGGCCTGGCCGTCATGCCATGGGGGATGCGATAGTCGAGCGGGCCGAGGGCGGCATTGAGCAGGAGGACACGGGCGCGGGCCATGGAGCGTCCTTAACCGCTCTTGCCGTTCTGGCAAATCGTCAGAGCCGCCAGGCGATCGCCAGCCAGGGGACATGGACGACCTCGTCGGGTCGGTTATCGGGGAAACTATGCTGGCGCATATAGCTGAGTTGGATGCCGAGCCGCGGCGTCAGCACATGGCGCAGGCCGATCAGCTGCCGCGTGGTGACAAGTTCGCTGTCCTGGACCGCGCTTGGCTTGTGCAGTTCGAAGAAAAATTCGGCGGAGGTCAGGAGGAACCATTTGCGCTGCTTTTCCAGCGGGATGTCGATCTGGATACGTTCGCGCAGGCGCCAGGCCGGGCGCGCGGCGCTGTCGATGTAGCGCTGTTCCAGCCGGGTGCGGCTCTGCAGCACGCCCAAGTCGATGATCAGTTGCTGGTGGAAGCGCATTTCCTTCTGCCTTCGGCTGGTAACGAAGGCGAAGCCGCCGCCCAGTTGCACGCCCTCGGCAATCCGATGGTCCAGGGTGATCCGTTGCAGCAGTTGGTCATCGGCCGGCCGCAGGCGATAGCTTGTTTCGATGCCGATGCGATCATTGTCGTCAATCTGCGCGACGCCGCCAGCGCTGATCCAGGTCTGCGCCTCCTGATCCGCAGCGCGGGCAGAAAAGGGCAGGACGAGCATGGCGAGGGCGGTCAGGCAAATATATGCGCGCATCGCAAACATCATGGCCGCTCCCCTGTCGCGGAAGAGGTAGAAGGCGGCGGGGGGCAAGGCAATCACCGTTCGCCCCGATGGCCAATCCATCGGCCAGCCGCTAAAGGGAGCCGATTCGCGAATCCTGCCCCGGAGCATCCCATGAAATTCTTCGTCGACACCGCCGACATTGCCGAAATCCGTGACCTGGCCGCCACCGGCCTGCTGGACGGCGTCACCACCAACCCGTCGCTGATCCACAAGTCGGGCCGCAAGTTCCTGGAAGTGATCGAGGAAATCTGTGGCGTCGTCGACGGCCCGGTATCGGCCGAAGTCGTCGCGCTCGACCATGAGACGATGATGAAGGAAGCCGCGGTCCTGCGGAAGATCGCGCCCAATGTCTGCATCAAGGTGCCGCTGACCATCGACGGCCTCAAGACCTGCAAGGCGCTGACCGACGATGGCGTGATGGTGAACGTCACCCTCTGCTTCTCGGCCAACCAGGCGCTGCTCGCGGCCAAGGCCGGCGCCAGCTTCATCTCGCCCTTCGTTGGCCGTCATGATGATAATGGCTTCGACGGCATGCAGCTGATCGAAGACATCCGCCTGATCTACGACAATTACGCGTTCGACACCGAAATCCTGGTCGCGTCGGTCCGTCACCCGATCCACGTGCTCGACAGCGCCAAGATCGGCGCCGATGTGATGACCGCGCCGCCGGCCGTCATCAAGGCACTGTTCAACCATGTGCTGACCGACAAGGGCATTGCCGGCTTCATGTCGGACTGGGCCAAGACCGGCCAGTCGATCCTCTAAGCGACATTGCCGGCGGGCGGGCGATCGGCCTGCCCGCCGGAACTCCTGCCGCCGCCCGGCCATTGTCTCCGCACAAGGAGGTGGCCATGTTCGTCGCGGTCTATTGGTGGCGCGTCCACCCCGGCAAGGAGGAGCAGTTCCGCGCAGCCTGGCGCCGCGGCACCGACCTCATCCGTGAAAAATATGGCAGCTATGGATCGCGCCTGCACCGCGATGCGGACGGGCGGTTCGTGGGCTATGCCGAATGGCCGGACGAGGCGACCTGGCGCGCGGCCTTCGACGCGAAGATGGTCTATGACGACCCGGCAACCCGCGCCGCCTTTGTCGACGCGATCGCCGAAGTGCCGGCGGATGCCGATCCGATCTTTACCATGACGGTCACCGACGACCTGCTGATGCGTGCGACGAGCTGATCCGGGTGGGAACCTTTTGTTCAGCATATTGGGCTAGATAGCACGCTCCTTTCCCCGATGAACCTGTCCATGCCGATCGACGCCGTCACCATGCTGCTCATGACCCAGGCCATCGCCCTTGTTGCGGCGCTGGTGCTGGCTGCCGAATGGCGTCTGGCAAAGGTGCGCTCGCTCGCCTGGTGGAGTGCGGGATTCGCGACCATCGTGGTGGGCAGCGGCATGTCGGTGCTGCGCACGGTGGACAGCTTCCTTCTCTATGTCTGGTTGGCCAATGGCCTGCTGGTGGTGGCGCATCTGTTGTTCGCCAAGGGGGCGGCGGCCTTTGCCGGGCGACGCCTCCCTGGCATCTGGCTCGGCGTGCTGCTGGTCTGGGTGGCGCTGCTGGGCACCGATCCGGCAAATGACCGCACCGCCCTGTTCGGCCTCGTCAATTCGGCGCTGGTCGCGATCCTGTCGCTCAAGGCCGCGTCCCTCCTGCTCTCGCTCCGCCGCACCAGCGAAGTGCGCGATGCGGTGCGGCTGGGGCATATTTTCCTTGGCCATGGCATCTTCTACCTCGCCAAGTCGGGGCTGATCTTCATGCCGGGCCTGTTCGTTAGCCTGGTGGGCTTCAAGGGGCTGCTGATCAAGGCCTCGCTCTATGAGGGCATATTGGTCGAGGTATCGCTGGCGCTGCTGATGCTGGCGGCGGTGCGTCACCGGCGCGAACGGCAGATCACGGCGCTGGCGGAGCGGGATTCGCTGACCGGGGCCTATAATCGCCGCGCGTTCGAGGCGAAGGCGGCCGCCGGGATGGCGCTGGCGCGGCGGGCCGGCCAGCCGGTGGCGCTGCTGCTGTGCGACGTCGATCATTTCAAGGCGGTCAATGACGGCTTCGGCCACGCCACCGGGGACCGCCTGCTGTCGGCGCTGGCCGGGATATTGACGGATTGCGTACCCGCCGATGCACTGGTGGCGCGGCTGGGCGGCGACGAGTTTGCTGTTCTGCTCTTTGGTCTTTCGCCCGAAAATCTGCCGGCGCTCGGTCGCCGCATCTGCCATCGTTTTGCGCAGAGCGGCGGGTTGACGTTGCCGGTCTCGACCAGCATCGGCGCGGCGACCAGCATCACGGGCACGGAGGAGTTGCCGCATCTTTTCGATCGGGCGGACCGCGCGCTCTATGATGCCAAGCGCAAGGGGCGCGATCGCATGTCGGTTGAATCGGGCGTGGACCTGAGCGTCGCGACTCCGCCGCTGCGCCTCGCCAAAGTGGCACGTCGCGCCTGATGTCGGTTGTCAGGAAGTCTGCTCCTGACCCCCTAGAGTTTCCGGTGCTTTTGTCATCAGAGGATCACGGCTGATTTTCAACTTCTGCTCCTCTGGAGGGGGAGTAATGTCAACTTCTGCTCCGATCCCTATTTATCGGCGATTCAGATGAACCTTTCATCGCGTCGAGAAGATTCCTAGCCGAAGCCCTGAGCATGATATTTGCGCTAAATCTGCGACACCTTGCTTATCGCTCGCTCGTGCTTCAAAGTTTTGCGTCACAGTCGGACGTCCCAGGGATTGGTCATGTCCGTCACGGTTTTGGACGTTGGGGGGATTATTGGTGACCGAGATAATTGCGCTTGCGATTCATGACCTGAATCGTAGCGATGCTGGCTATTCTGTCGCGCTCTCCAAGAAGTTGCTTGACGTGACCGACACGACGCTTCGTGTCATCTCCACGGTCTATGAACTTTACAACAGCCGGACTTCCAAGTCTCACGGTCGGTTCACAACGGCAGACGGTTCTCCCACCGAGGGGCAAATCCGTGCCTATGTTGAGGCCAAGGAGAAGGACTTCCTCGGTCTTACCGGCAAGATGATGGACAATCTGGCGCGGGAAGCGGGAAAGAAATCTGCTTCAGTCGGCGGGCATGTGTTTTTTGCTCACTTCCGACGGGATGGTTCAGATTTCATGCTCGTCACGGTGGTCACCGACAAGCTGAGCGCGGCCCTGACCAAAAATCATGGAATGGAGGACGTCGAGCACCTCGATCTCGATGGTTTCCGCTTCGCCGGCCGCATTAATCTTACCGCTTGGGCGGACAAGCAGGACCGCTACCTGAGCTTCTTGAAAGGCAAGGGTTCGATATCCGATTATTTTCGTGATTTCCTTGGCTGCGATTCGGCGGTTCTGGAGCGTAAGGACACTCAGAGCCTCGTGGATGCACTGAAGGAATTTACGCTTACTGAAAAGATGGTCGACACCGAGGCGACGGCGTTCCTGTCCGATGCCTTAGATTATCTTGGCAAGGCGAATAAGGCAAAGGAGCCGGTGGATTTCGAAGCTATGGCAAATCGCCTGATGCCGAAGGAACCCGGCAGGCTATCGAAATTTCTGGCCAATACCGATCGCCAGCTGAATGAAGGCTATGTTCCGAACGCCAGCGCATTGAAAGCCCTCGTGAAAGTGACCGCCAAAACGAAGATGTGGTCGGTCGAATTCACGCGTGAAGCAATCGACCAGAGCAAAGTCGTGTTCGACAAGGACAAGAAATCCCTTACGTTGATGGATGTGCCAGACGAGCTGATCAATCAGATGCGCGCCGAAGGGATGATCAGTGATTGATGTTACGTTTGCCGATCTTGTCGAGATATACCGCGCTACGCGGTTCGATGATGAGAACGGCGACGTTCTGACGATCAAGAGCGACCATATGGTGGCAGTTTTAACCGCCATCATGGAGATCGATACGCATTACAACGATGCCCAGATTTCGGTCGAGGACGGCTATGATCTGGCCGTCGGGGCAGAAGTGCCGGTAACGATTGGTCGGCCCAATGTGGCGAAGATGGGCCTGTTGGTTTCCACTTTGGATGATCTGTTCAAGGCGCCTGGCGCCGTGCTCGCGGAGCCTCAGCGGTATTACATCAAGAAAGAGCATTACGCGTCGGGTGATAACCCTGTCCCGCCAAAACTGCTTGCGTATCGTGCAGTCTTGGACGTGCTCAAGATACTTCGCGATAGCGCGTCGCTGGTTGATGAAACGATGCGTCAGCTGATTTTCATCGGCAAAGAGAAGGTCGTCGTGCCGATCCAGTTTGGTTCAATGGACCTTCGCGGCGACGTGGTGGGTCAGGCTGCGCGGCTGACGAAGCTGTTCGCGGACGAATTGCATTTGGATGAGAAGCGGACGATTCTTCAGACCACCCTCATCGAAATGGTGCGTTCGCTACGCGACAAGGATCGGTTCGGTTTCCTAATCCGGAATCTAGATCGCCTCGCGAATGAGGTGGAGAAGGGATACCGACTCTTCACCTCGAGCTTCTCGTACTCGAAGATCCGCAATGAGGTTGAAACGGCGCGACTGGATTTCGTGGGCAAGATCCACAAGACCATCGTAGATATCCAAGGCCAGCTCCTTGGCATTCCTGTCGCAACGATCGTCGTGGTTTCCCAACTCAAGAAGGTGCCGGCATCGTGCGGCCTCGAGTTCTGGACGAACCTTGGCGTGCTTATAGGAGCAATCGTCTTCGCGGTGATGTTGGGGATTGCCGGGCTGAACCAGTGGAAGACGCTCAATGTTATCGCGACAGAGGTGAAGCGGCAAAGCACCCGCCTCAGCGACGACTTTGCCATGATCGCCGATCAATTCTCTGATGTGTTCGATGACCTCCACGCCCGCATCAAGTGGCACCGCGCTGCTCTTCTTGTCGTTGGCGGCGTTCTGTCGCTCGGCGTGATTATAACGGCAGTCGCAGTCTGGAGGCTTTTGCCGGCCAACGGTTGGCAATGCCTCTGAAGGGATACTGCATGGATTTCCAGCCGTGATCTTCGTCGGAAATCAAGATCGCATCGTAGAAGAATGCATGAGCAATTATCGGGCGGCACTCACGGATTGAGAGGAAGCTTTGGTTCCCCGGATGGTCCGCGGATAAGCGGCATCAGAAAGCTTCTGTCTAAAGTGCAGCCTGATTCCAAAGGATCTGTAATGCCCATAAGACGGGGGGTGGCTATTTTGCAAATTGCGCCTTGTGTCTGGGTCGGTATGCAGATTTATTCGAATTATTCTTGTCTGTGCCATAATGTATATTTGATCGCATCATAGTTTAGGTAAAGTTAATCCGTGATGATATGGTGTATCAGTGCGCTATCATGGCACAATGATCTGATGTAACATTCGGAAACAGTCCAATATGCCGCGATTTTACTTTTGCAGATGACATTCTGCGAAAAGCCTACTATGTAGCCTGTCATGCGCCGCTTAGGACGTTTCCTGCTCTGCCTGCTTTCGTTGTCCATGCTGACGACGACGCTGGTGCATGCCCAGGAAGTTCCTAACGCCCGTGCCCCCACAATCGAGTGCACGGGTTACGTGCATAGCGAAGGGGACGCGGACCAGACGCAGGGTGATGCCGACAAGGCGATCCCGCATCATCATGGCGGTTGCCAGGGTGCTCCGGCTTTCGTTCCGGTCTCTGCAAGCGAAGATATGCTTCCGTTGGCGGTGGACGCGCCTGTGTTCATCCCTGCGCCGATTCCGTCCAAGCGCTGGGCCATCGGCCCCGACCTGCGCCCACCCATAGCCTGACAGAGCCATAATGGACCGTTGCGCCTGAATTCAGGCCGCCGGTCGTCCATGACTCGTGTTCAGGATTCCTATTCATGTTCCGATCCATTGCAGCCTTATTGGCTGCCGTGTCCTGCGTCGCTGTGGCGCAGGCACAGGAGATGCCCGCTGCGGTAGCGGGGGCGTCACCCTATACGCTTGATCAGGCAGTCGCCGCCGCTGGTGGCAGCGCCCCGGCGGCCGAAGCCGCGCAAGCCAATGTCGAAGCGGCCCGCGCCGCACGTACCGTCGCTGGTCTTCGTCCCAATCCCACCGTGCAGACGCAGGTGGAGAATATCGCAGGAAGCGGACCGTATCGCGGCGTTGGTAGCGCCGAGTCGACGGTCAGCATGGCTGTTCCCATCGAACTGGGTGGCAAGCGGTCCGCACGCATCGCGGTCGCTAATGCCCAGACCGACAAGGCGCTGCTAGTCTCGGCGATCACGCAGGCAGACATCAGGCTGCAGATCACGCAGCTGTATATCGAAGCGGCTGCTGCCGAACGGCGTGTCCAAACGGCACGCGATCAGGCGCGGATAGCCGGCGACGCCGCGAACGCTGCGAGTGTACGGGTAAAGGCCGGACGGGCCTCTCCGATCGAGGAGCAGCGCGCTAACGTTGCGAAGATCAACGCCGATGCCGAACTGGTTCGGACTATCCGGCTGGCACAGGCCAGCCGCGCTAATCTCGAGCGTCGGATTGGGCAACCGATGGGCGGACCGCTCGATACGGCTTGGTTGGAGCGCTTGCCACGTGGCTACGGTCCCGAAGTCCCACCGAGCGCGGTAGGTACGCTGGCCCTGGCTGCCGCAGACGCGGACCTTGCCGTAGCTGATGCCAATGTCCGACTCGCCAATTCTCAACGAGTCCCCAATCTCGAAGCTGGCCCCGGTTTACGCAGGCTGTCAGCCACCAACGATACGGCCCTGATCTTCACGGTCACGATGCCTATCCCGATCTTCAATTCGGGCAAGGCGGCTGTCGCGCAGGCTCGCGCGCAGCGCAATCAGGTGGAAGCCCAGAAGCGTATGACGGCACTCGACGTCGAGCAGGCCATCACCGACGCGCAGACATCGGCATCGAATGCCGCAGTCACTGCACAGACGGCTACTGGTCCTGCCCTTGAGGCAGCTCAGGAAGCGGCTCGTATTGCGCGCATCGGCTATCGCGAAGGCAAGTTCGGCCAGCTCGATCTGCTCGATGCCGAACGTACGCTCGCCCAGACGCGCCTCGCGGCCATCGACGCGCTCGCCTCTTACCAGAATGCCCGCGCGCAGCTGGAGCGCCTGACAGCGCCCGCGCCGGAACAGGGGAACTGATCCATGACATCTAAGAAGATCATCTACGCCGCCTTGCCCCTGTCCCTGATGCTGGCGCTCGCCGCTTGCGGAAGCGGTGCCGAGGAGAATCCGTCCAACGACGCGGCACCCGCTGCTGAAGCAAAGGCAGGGGAGAAAGCCGAAGAGGGCAAGATCACGCTCTCGGCCGATCAGATCGCATCGGCTGGCATTCAGACGGCGCGCCCGATGATGGGCGGCTCGGGCACGATCGAGCTCCCCGCTACCATCGATGGCGACCCTCAGGGCACGCAGGTGGTATCGGCCGCGATCGGTGGCCGCGTGGTTTCGCTGACCCGTAACCTTGGGCAGTCGATCGGTCGCGGCCAGACGCTTGCCGTGATCGAGAGCCGCGAGGCCGCCTCGCTCAACGCCGAGACCGAAGCTGCTCGCGCACGGCTGTCTCTGGCGAACAGCAATCTCGCCCGCGAACAGCGTCTGTTTTCGCAGCGCGTCTCGCCTGAGCAGGATCTCATCGCTGCACGCACCGCAGCGACCGAAGCCCGCATCGCCCTTCGTCTGGCGCAGCAGCAGGTTTCTGCTGCGGGCACGGGTGGCGGCGGCCTCAATCGCATCGGCATCGTGGCGCCTATGTCGGGTCAGGTTATCGGCCGCAGCGTGGTGCTGGGGCAGACGGTCGCGGCGGATGCTGAATTGTTCCGCGTCGCCAACCTTTCGAGCGTGTCGCTTTCGCTCAACCTGCAGCCGCAGGATGCGGGCCGGGTGCGTCCGGGCGCAACGGTGAATATCAAGGCAGCTGGTCGACAGGCGACCGCGAAGGTGACGTTCGTGTCGCCGGCGCTCGATGCCAATACGCGACTGGTTCCCGTCATCGCGACTCTCGACAATCGTGATGGCCTCTGGCGCGTCGGCGAGCCGGTTACGGCATCGGTCGCGCTCACCGGCAGCGGCGGCGATGGCGCGATCCGTGTGCCGCTGACTGCGGTGCAGACAGAGGAGGGCAGGTCGGTCGTCTTTGTGCGGACCAAGACCGGGTTCCAGGCAACCGCCGTCCAATTGGGCGACAGTGCCGGCGACAGCGTGATCATCAAGTCGGGCCTGAAGGGCACCGAGGAGATCGCCACCGTCAATAGCTTCACGCTCAAGGCCGAACTCGGCAAGAGCGAAGCCGCGGAGGACTGAGCCGATGATCGCCCCAATCGTAACATGGGCGGTTCACAAGCGCTGGCTCGTCCTGCTGCTGACCGCCATTGCCGCCGTGATCGGCGCCGCCGCCCTGTCTCGCCTGCCTATCGACGCAGTGCCGGACATCACCAACAATCAGGTGCAGATCAACGTCCGTGCGCCCGCGCTTTCGCCCGAACTGGTCGAAAAGCAGGTGGCGTTCCCGATCGAGACTGCGCTCGCCGGCATTCCGGGCCTCGAATATAGCCGTTCGCTTAGCCGCAATGGTTTCGCGCAGGTGACGGCGGTCTTCTCCGATCAGACGGATATCTTTTTCGCCCGCCAGCAGGTCGGCGAGCGCCTGACAGGCGTGTCCGAGAACTTGCCCGATGGCGTAACGCCCGAAATGGGCCCGATCGCCACCGGTCTGGGCGAGGTCTATATGTGGACCGTCCGTCTGGAGCATCGCAAGGACGACAAGCACCAGCCGGGTGAACCCGGCATGCAGCCCGATGGCAGCTACATCACGCCGGAAGGCGAACGGCTGACGAACGACACCGACAAGGCGACCTACCTGCGTACCGCGCAGGACTGGATCGTTTCGCCGCTGCTGAAGAACACGCAGGGCTTGGCCGGCGTCGATTCGATTGGCGGCTATGCCAAGCAGTTCCTCGTCGTGCCCGACGTCCAGCGCCTGGCTTCGATGGGGATCACGCTGACGCAGCTCAGCACGGCGCTTGAACGCAACAACACCAGCGTCGGTGGCGGCTTCGTCAATCGCAATGGCGAAGGTCTGGCAGTCCGTGCGGACGCTCTTGTCCGTAACGCCGACGAACTTTCCAAGATCGTGGTGGCCACCCGGGAAGGTGTACCCATCACCCTTGGTCAGGTTGCATCTGTTCGTACCGGTCAGGCGATTCGCATGGGGTCGGCGTCCGAAAACGGAACTGAGGTCGTCGTCGGCACCGCCATCATGCGGATCGGCGAGAATAGCCGCACCGTCGCGACCGCAGTCGCCAACCGGCTGGAGGAGATCAACGCCTCACTGCCGCCAGACGTAATCGTCCAGCCTGTGCTGAACCGTACGGCGCTGGTGAACTCGACCATCAAGACGGTCGCCAAGAATCTGGGCGAAGGCGCGGTCCTTGTCATCGTGGTGCTGTTTCTGCTGCTCGGCAACTTCCGTGCCGCGCTGATCGCCGCCGTCATCATCCCGGTGACCATGATGCTGACCGGCTTTGGCATGTTGCGTGCCGGGGTGTCAGCGAACCTCATGAGCCTTGGCGCGCTCGACTTTGGCCTCATTGTCGATGGCGCCGTCATCATCGTCGAAAATGCCCTGCGACGCATGGCTGAGCATCAGCATCACGAAGGGCGTCTGCTCACCGTGAAGGAACGGCTGGATACGGTCGCTTCTGCTGCCCGGGAGATGATCAAGCCGTCGGTCTATGGCCAGGCGATCATCATCCTCGTTTATGTGCCGCTCCTCACCCTGACCGGTGTCGAGGGCAAGACCTTCGTGCCGATGGCGCTTACCGTCATCATCGCGCTGGTCTGCGCCTTCATCCTCTCCCTGACCTTTGTTCCCGCCGCGATCGCCCTGTGGCTATCCAAGCGGATCGAAGAGAAGGAAGGACGGATCATGAGCTGGCTCAAGGCCCGCTACGAACCCGGTCTCGACCGGGCGATGAAGCGGCCTGTAGTCACTGTCGGCGCTGGTGTCGGTGGTTTCGTTCTCGCGATCCTGGCCTTCATGTCGCTGGGACAGGTTTTCCTGCCGCAGCTCGATGAGGGCGACCTGTTGATCCAAGCCCTGCGTATTCCGGCGACGTCGGTGCAGCAGAGCCAGGCGATGCAGGTGCCGATCGAGCAGATGATGTCGAAGCAGCCGGAGGTGAAGTTCGTCTTCTCCAAGACCGGTACGGCCGAACTGGCATCCGACCCGATGCCGCCCAACGCCACTGATATGTTCGTCATCCTCAAGGACCGGAAGGAATGGCCGGACCCCAGCCTGAAGAAGGAGGAACTCATCTCTCGGATCGAGGGGGAACTCGCCAAATTCCCGGGCAACGCCTACGAGATCACCCAGCCGATCCAGATGCGCTTCAACGAGCTCATCGCCGGCGTGCGCGGTGATATTGCGGTCAAGGTCTTCGGGGACGACTTCAACTCGATGAACGCGACGGCGGAGAAGATCGCCAGCGTCCTGCGCCGCACGCAGGGGGCTGCCGACGTGAAAGTCGAGCAGACCACGGGCCTTCCGATGCTCGACATTCGGGTGAATCGCGACGCCATGGCCCGCCTCGGCGTTACCGCTCAGGACGTGCAGGACATCGTGAACGCAACGCTGGGCGGCCAGCAGTCGGGCATGATCTTCGAAGGCGACCGCCGTTTCCCGGTGGTGATCCGTCTTTCCGAAGATCAGCGTGGTGACATCTCGCTGCTCAGTCAGGTCCAGGTGCCGACCCCGAGCGGCCAGTTTGTTCCGCTGGCCAGCGTTGCGGATATCCGCGTCGTCGACGGTCCAAACCAGATCAGCCGTGAAAACGGCAAGCGTCGTGTCGTTGTCCAGGCGAACGTGCGTGGCCGTGACGTTGGCGGCGTGGTCGCAGATGCGCAGGCTGCCATTGGTAAGGAAGTGCGTCTTCCTCCAGGCAGCTATCTCGAATGGGGTGGCCAGTTCGAGAATCTGGCATCGGCTCAGGAACGCCTGCAACTGGTGATCCCGGCCTGCTTTGTCCTGATCCTGCTGCTCCTCTATGGAGCGTTGGGGTCGGTCCGTGATGCAGCGATCGTGTTCACCGGCGTTCCGCTCGCTCTGGTGGGTGGCGTGCTGGCCCTCTTCTTGCGGGGCATGGACTTCTCCATCTCCGCAGCGGTCGGGTTCATTGCGCTGTCCGGCATCGCGGTCTTGAACGGCCTCGTCATGGTGTCCTCCATTCAGGATCTCATGCGAACCGGCATGGAGCGCGCCGAAGCCGCTCGGGTGGGCGCGCTTCAGCGTCTGAGGCCGGTGGTCATGACGGCGCTGGTTGCGAGCCTTGGCTTCGTGCCGATGGCCCTGGGCAGTGGTGCTGGCGCCGAAGTCCAGAAGCCGCTGGCGACGGTCGTAATCGGCGGCCTGATCTCCGCGACGCTCCTGACCCTGTTCGTCCTGCCGACGCTCTATGCGCGATACGGCCGCACGACGATGGTCGAGGAGGATGATCCAGAGATCGAGGTCTCCCCGTCTGTTCAACCGCAGCACTGATGTGACGGGAGGGCAGCAACTGCCCTCCCGCCTCTTCCTGATCGAAGGAAAGGATCAGACCGATGAGAGAGGAAACCATATTCAGTCCTCAGATCTCGCGTTTGCGGGCGTGGACGCTGTTGGCCGACCTCAATCGCTATGAAGCATGGCATCCCCACTATCGCTTTGGCGCGGGGGTCGTCGAACTTGGGAACAAGATCGACATGACCTGGACGCTGATGGGCAAGCAGGCATCGCTGGAAGCCAGAATTGTAGCCAATGATAAGCCCGATATCATCCGCTGGAGAGCAGCCACATTGCCGCTTTTCAGCATCGAAGAGGGGTATGAAATTTATGAGGATGAAACCGGTCTGCATGTCCGGCACAGCTTCGAATGCAAGGGCATCCTTGGATTGTTGGCACGCCCGCTAGCCACAGGCCTTCGCCGTCAAATGAGAACGCAGGATGCGAGTTTCATGGCGGCGGTGAAGCGCACGATCCGCGCAGTCTCTCCAGCCAATCGCCACAAGCGGCGCTCGCTCAGCGTGATCAAGGGCAGGGGGAAGAGCGATGGATGAAGCAACGAGCGGCGTCAATCAGCGCTTGGAGCGTAACACGCTCTGGATCGTGCTGATCCTCAACGTCCTCATATCTGCAGCCTTCTTCATCGTTGGCTTTACTGGAGATTCCAGCGCTCTCATCGCCAATGGCGTCGACAATCTGTCGGATGCGCTCGTTTATGCGCTGAGCCTTGTAGCCCTGAGCCGAGGCGTCACGTGGAAGAGCCGAGCGGCAATGTTCTCAGGCTCCATGCTGCTGGTCTTCGCAGTCGGCATCCTCATCGACGTCGGTCGTCGATATGTCTACGGCAGCGAGCCCATTGGCACGGCCATGATGGCGATGTCGGCTGTGGCAGCCATCGTAAACTTCATCTGCCTAAGGCTGCTGCAACGGCTTGAGCAGCCCGACGTCAACATGCGCGCAGCTACAACCTTTAGCTTCAACGACTTCATTTCGAATGGCGGCATTTTGATCGCCGGCGTGCTGGTTTGGTGGCTCGGCACAAACTGGCCGGATCTTCTCGTCGGCGTCGCCACTGCGCTGATCGCCATCAAGGGCGGGGTCGAGATCCTGAAGGATGCTCGTAGCGAAATTCGGGAGGCCAAGGGCCGCCCAGAAATCAAGGAGGCCTGAAATGACAACTCGTACTTCTCCGCAAGGACTTCCCTGTCCGGTCTGCAAGGTCGACCTGCTCATGAGCGAGCGGCAGGGCATCGAGATCGACTATTGCCCTCAATGTCGTGGCGTCTGGCTCGACCGCGGTGAACTCGACAAGATCATCGAACGCAGCATCAGCGAAACTCAGCCGACCGAACGGCGTGAAGGCACGCTTGGTGTGTTCGGCTCAAAGCATGGAAGCGATCGTGGCGACAGCCACGGATCTCGGGGCGGCCACCATGGTCGTCGCAAGGGCTTCCTGCGCGATCTCTTCGACTGACAACCAGCTTGGCCGCCGCACCTACCCCCTGTGTGCGAGAACGGCCCGCGTCATGGGCGGCATCCCTCGCCGCCCATGACGACAGTTTCTTCCTCCTGATCCGGGAAACAACATGCGCCTGAAACAATATCGTTTGAGCCGTCTCTCCCTGACCGTAGGAGGCCTGATGCTCAGCCTGATGGGATGTCAGCAGAATGGTGGCGGCGATGAAAGCCGTCATGATCGCAATTCCATTCCCACGCTCGTTGGGGAGCATCTCTACGCATGTGAGGATGGAACGCAGCTGGACGGCGATTTCCTGGTCGATGGGCTGACCCTCGATCTGGCGATCCTGCCGAACCAGAAGCCGATCCGTCTGACTGCGCCCGACACGGGCCTGACCTATGTCGGCGATAAGCTCAATGTCAGCCTGACCGGCGTCGACACGTTGAAGCTAGTACGCGCCGATCAAAAACCGCTGATCTGCAGGAGAACCCGGACGATCAGCAAGCAGGGACGCCTGCATCCACCCTGATGGCAACTGTTTTTACCGAAGATAGCGTGTCCCAACCAGGATGATGGTCATGATTCAAAAACTCCGCCTTGATGTCCCCCTGCTGCTCCCCGAAGTCACCGACACGGCTGATGGCTGCGTTTCGCGCCTGATATCCTTGATCGAAAGCCGTCCCGGTGTTTCTGAAGTGCATGTCACGAAGGAACCAGCCGGCACACTGCCGCAGCTGTGCATCCACTATGATCCGGACGCGATCTCTCTTCCTCGTATCCGGGAGCTGGCGAAGGCGGCGGGGACGCAGATCGCAGAGCGCATCGGCCATGCGGTGTGGGAGGTCGACGGCATTGGCCATCAAAGGCGTGCCAGGTCTATTGGCGAAACGCTTCGCGCGCTGCCAGGCGTGCTCGAAGCCGAGGCCATTCTTCCCGGGACGGTGCGGGTTGAGTTTGATCGCACGATCACGTCGGAGGATGGCATTCTCACGGGGCTTCGCGATGCCGGTGTAACACCCAAGGCACTCGCGGCTTCCGGAAAGAAGCCCGTGGCGCACGACCACGACAAGGATCACGATCACCCGGCTGTCGAGAAGCACGACCACGATCATGGGCATGGCGGACTGCTTGGGCCCAACACCGAGCTGATCTTCGCTCTTGCCTGCGGCGGCGCGCTGGGGGTGGGCTACCTCATCGAGACGTTCGTGACGGCCCCCGCCTGGGTGCCGTTCGCTCTCTTCATCGCGGCTTATGTGTTCGGCGGCTTCTACACCGTGCGTGAGGCTATCGAAAATCTGCGCCAGAAGCGCTTCGAGATCGATACACTGATGCTGGTGGCAGCCGCTGGTGCGGCGGCGCTAGGCGCTTGGGCCGAAGGTGCCTTGTTGCTGTTTCTCTTCAGTTTGGGGCATGCACTCGAGCATTACGCCATGGGCCGCGCCAAGCGTGCGATCGAAGCTCTGGCCGAGTTGGCGCCGCGAACGGCCACCGTTCGGCGCATGGATGGTGGCTCCAGTGTCGTGCCGGTCGAGGAACTGGTCCTTGGTGATGTCGTCATCATCAAGCCGGACGAGCGCATCGCCGCCGATGGCTTCGTCATCAAGGGCAATTCTGCGGTCAATCAAGCGCCTGTCACTGGCGAAAGCATCCCGGTCGACAAGGAGCCGGTCGAAAGCGCGGACTCTGCTCGGGCCAATCCTGATCGCGTCGCTGCAGCCAGCAGGGTCTTCGCCGGCACGATCAACGGCAGCGGCCTCATCGAGATCGAAGTCACGCGCCTATCGAACGAGAGCACGCTCGCCAAGGTCGTGAAGATGGTCAGCGAGGCGGAGACGCAGAAGTCGCCGACCCAGCGGTTCACTGATCGCTTCGAGCGCTTCTTCGTGCCTGCCGTTCTTGTCTTGGCATTCCTGCTTCTATTCGCATGGGTCGTCGTCGATGAGCCATTCCGCGACAGTTTCTATAGGGCGATGGCCGTCCTTGTGGCCGCCAGCCCCTGCGCGCTGGCCATCGCGACGCCGAGCGCCGTGCTGTCGGGTGTCGCCCGTGCCGCGCGGGGCGGCGTCCTGGTAAAGGGCGGTGCGCCGCTCGAATTGCTGGGATCGCTCGATGCCATCGCGTTCGACAAGACCGGCACGCTGACGATGGGCGAGCCGCGCATCCAGCAGATCATCCCGGCGCCTGGCGTCACCAGGGAAGAACTGATGGCGCTGGCGGTGGCTGTAGAAAGCCTCAGCGACCATCCCTTGGCCCAGGCAATTGCGCGAGATGGGCGCGAGCATATTGGCGACCATCCAGTTCCGGAGGCTGAAAATCTGAAAAGCCTCACGGGTCGCGGCATCTCGGCTCTTGTCGGTGAGGACGAAGTTCTCATTGGCAAGGCCGAGATGTTCCGCAGCGACGGCATCGCCCCGCTGTCCACCGAGATGGATGCTGCGATCAAGACGCTGCGGGAGGCAGGACAGACCAGCATGGTCGTGCGCAGCGGCTCGCGGGATATGGGGGCTATCGGTCTTCTGGATACGCCGCGCGAAGCAGCCCGCGCGGCGCTGGAACGCCTGCGCGAGATCGGTATCAAGCGGATGATCATGATCTCGGGCGATCACCAGCGTGTGGCTGATGCCATAGGCAAGCAGGTCGGGATCGATGAAGCCTGGGGCGATCTCATGCCTGAAGACAAGGTCGAGGCCATCAAGAAGCTGCGTGCCGAAACCAAGGTCGCCATGGTCGGTGACGGCGTGAACGACGCGCCAGCGATGGCGACCGCAACCGTGGGTATCGCCATGGGCGCGGCCGGCTCAGATGTTGCTTTGGAGACAGCCGATGTGGCGCTCATGGCCGACAATCTGTCGCACCTGCCGTTTGCGGTGGGCCTCAGCCGGAGCACGCGCTGGGTTATCAGGCAGAATGTGTTCGTCAGCCTGGGTGTCGTCGCCTTCCTCGTACCGGCGACCATCCTGGGTCTTGGCATCGGACCGGCTGTCGCCCTTCACGAGGGATCCACCTTGCTGGTGGTCATCAACGCGCTGCGGCTTCTGGCATATCGGGATCCGGTCCGTGCTTGAACAGGATGCGGGTCGCCATCGAGACGCGACGTGAGGATCGGAAAATTCGACGCCATCTTTGTCGGGACAGGCATATTGATATGCGTCGCTCTCGCTGTGGTGGGAGTGTGGGCGATGTCCGGCGGACTGCACGCACCACTTAATGATCCACCCGCCACGAAGCGTATGCACTTCACGATCCAGCCGGGGGAAACGCAGCGGGTAGCAGCCTATGTGGCCGGGGAGGGAACCGTACGGTTCGTAAGCGAAAGTCGCGGCGCAAAGGTCCGCTATCGCCTTCGCCTGGAAGATGGGCACCAAGGTTCAATTCTTGCCGACACAATTGCATCGGGCGCTCAGCGCGGGGAATTACGCCCCCAGCATGGCAGCTTGTACGAATGGTCTTGGAACAACCTATCGCCCGAGCCGGTGCATATCGGCTTTTTTGCCGAGGGCAATTTCGACATCCTGAACCGAACAGGCGCTCGTCAGCCTGAATCCTTGGTGGCCCCCTGATTTTAAGAATTGGGCGCTACACTTCTCACATCATAGACAATGGAGCACCGCGATGATCGTCGGAGCGCGTCCCCGCCTGCAGCAGATCATACTCGAAATCTGGAAGCCGCTGACCATCCTGTTCGCTTGGGATGTGGCGGTCACCATTTTCCATCGGTTCATGCCGATCAAGGAGCCCGCGCTGCCGGTCGCGCTGTTCGGCACGGCCATCGCCTTGTTTCTCGGGTTCCGGACGAACGCCGCTTACGCCCGCTGGTGGGAGGCGCGCACCTTATGGGGCGCTTTGATCAACGCATCGCGCAGCATCGCCCGTTTGTGTCGCAATGTATTGCCGGCTGGCCCGGAAGCGGAAGCTATTGTGCTGCGGCAGATCTCTTTCGCGCACGCGATGCGGTGCCGGCTGCGGGGGCAGGATCCGACAGAGGATATTGAGCGGCTGGCGGGCAAGGAGGCCGCCGAAGTGGCTGCCGAGCGTACGAACCGCCCCAATGCGTTGCTCGAGGACATGTCTCGCATCGTGTCTGGAGCGCGGGCTGATGGGAAGATCGACACCATCCAGCAGTCCCTGTTCGAACGAGTGATGATCGACATCGCCAATGCCCAGGGTGGCATGGAGCGGATCAAGAACACGCCGCTGCCCAGCGGCTTCGAGTTCATGCCGAACTTCTTCACGCGGCTGTTCTGCGTGCTGTTACCGATCTCGTTGGTAGAGACGCTGGATCTCTACACACCGATAGGATCGACCTTGATCGGGATGATCTTCCTGGCTGCGTTGCGGATCGGGCAGGATCTGACGGACCCGTTTGCCAACACCGTCCATGACGTGCCGCTATCAACGATGTGTAGGACGATCGAAATCGACCTTTTGGAGTCTCTGGGGAGGAAGAGCCCGGGGCCGCTTCCTCCTGTGGCGGGAACGCAGTGGTAGGGTAGGGGATCAAAGGACAGACGCAGCCGTTACACCCTCCAACAGGCCGTAAAGGGACGGAAATCAATCGTTACGATCGAGTTGGGCGCCGGCGACAGACGGTTCTTATCTGCCTCGCGCGCCCATTCATGTGAAGGAGTAAGAAGTGGCAACTGCAAGCGTAATTAGCACGCAACCGACACCGGACGAGGCCCTGCAGCGCTTGGTCGACGGCAATGAGGCATTCGTGGCTGATGCGCCGGTGCCGGCCGACTTGTCACGCGAGCGGCGACTGGCGCTCGCAGAAGGTCAGCAGCCGTTCGCGACGCTGGTGGGCTGTTCGGACTCTCGCGTTGGTCCAGAACAGCTGTTCGGTGCCGGCCTCGGCGAACTGTTCATTGTCCGGACTGCCGGTAACAACGTGGACACCGCCGGCATGGGCTCCATCGAATATTCGGTGGCCGTGCTGAAGGTGCCGCTCATCGTCGTGTTGGGGCATGAGAAGTGCGGCGCTGTTGCGGCTGCAGCCGACGTCGTGACGAAGGACACACGCTTTCCGGGTAGCATCGCCCGTATGATCGAGCCGATCGTGCCGGCTGTTCTGGCTGCTCAGCGCAATGTCGGCGAAGACAAGCTGGTCGACACTGCTGTCGAGGAAAACGTCCGGCGCATGGTTGAACGTCTGCAGAAGTTCTCAGAGCCGATGCTTATCGAGCCGCAGGAACGTGGCGAGTTGAAGGTCGTGGGCGCCGTGTACGAACTGTCGACCGGCCGGGTGCGCTGGCTCTAAAAGCGCAGGCTTTCCCGACGGACATAATCAGAGTTTGGCTGGTTATGTCCGTCGGGAGTGCGCGGATATCGTGGCAGTGATAGTCGCCCTTTGATGCTAAGCGTTATTTG
This sequence comes from Sphingobium sp. MP9-4, assembly GCF_005281675.1. Taxonomy (NCBI): domain Bacteria; kingdom Pseudomonadati; phylum Pseudomonadota; class Alphaproteobacteria; order Sphingomonadales; family Sphingobiaceae; genus Sphingobium; species Sphingobium sp. MP9-4. The sequence continues at coordinate 72,533 of NZ_LUFI01000093.1, forward strand.
TAGAAGCTGCTTGTGTCGACTTTTACTCGCACGTCTGACGCGGTCACCGTCAGCGGGTCGCTGATGGGAAGTTCGATTTCCGCCTCATAGGGATATTCGTCAGTGTCGCGGGAGCCGATATCATTCGCAACATCAGATCCTGAGCCATATTGCAGTTCGACCACAACGGATCCGGTCACCTCGTAGTAGATCGTGTTGGCATCCATGTCGGTGACCACGATTTCGTCGACCCAGTGATGGTCGATCGCTGTGTGGGTAGACAGCTCATCGAGCTCCTGGATTGCTTCCCCAATCATCTTTTCGAACACGGCGGTCTGCATCGCTCCCGCGATCGCCTCTTCGATAAGGTCGCGGCTCTCTTCAGCCGCGTCCAGTAGGGCGTTGATTCCGTCGAGAACTTCGCTGAAAATCCGCCTGATTTTTGAGCCGTCGGCTAGGATGGTGTTTGGGCGGACATGTGTAGAGCGGTTTAGCGCATTCACCATGTCAATCAATTCGTCGGCATGGGGCTTCACCTCGAACTTCAGTATGTCCTTTACGAATTGGTCTGAAAGGCCGGCCTTGATGATGTAATTCGCCCGTTGCCTCCTCGTCACCGTATCGGTGTCTGGTGCTTGCACGAACCAGACGCATGCACGGACATCTTCGTCAGGTGACAGTTTGTGGATAATATGACCGACCGCTTCGCGCAGGCCGGCTGCTACGAAGTTTCCACGGATTGGGTTGCTCTTGCTCTTCCCTACTTTGATGCAGCCTTTGAAGACTGTCTTCAGGAATTTGTCTCGATCGAAACGCTTCGCGAGAGCGCGTGACGATTGGCTGATCTCGCGCCAGGTGGCAATCTCATTTCTCATCATAATTCCATTTCAACATCGTCTTTTGAGATTTCTGTCCAGGTGTTGATCTTGATCCAGCCGGACTTCACTCAGTGCCTTTAGGCAGGCGATATCGAAATAATAGCTGGACTGATGTGGGATGGTGCTTGTCGTCACCGGGACGAAGGTAAGGTTCGTCCGCCAAACTTTTTAATCTGAGCAGCGACGCCCCTCTTGATCAGCGACACCGCCCGTTCGTTGGGGTTTCCGCTGAGCAGGAATAATGAAAACTGGCGCAGTTTATGCCGGGTCAAGATCGGGATCGGCTCAGACACGAAACTGAAGATGGTCCGTAGGCGTTCGGCCGCGAATTTTTCTACCTTGTCAGGGTCGGCACTTCGGTTGGGCGTTGATGTGGCCGCAAAGTCGAAGAGGTCTGAAGGCTTGGGGGTGTACTTGTAGAAGTGCTGCTCCCAATCGGGGGTGCCGAAAACCTCATTCAGCGATGCCCTTTTTCCAGCGTCGAGAGCCGCATGGTCGTGGCTCAACTGGCGAAGGGCGGCGTGCAGTGGAAAGAGATACCAGACGTCTGCTCGTTGGGTGTTTGCAAGATATCTCAAAGTATCCCATCGAACAGACATGCCATAGGGGTCGAGGAATACGACGGCGCGCTGAAGTCCGCTCCGGCCCGGCTGCGTCCAAGGGCCATTGGAGAACACCTTGCGCAGTTCATCGTTGGCATCCCCAGGGACGCATCGGATGTCGTGGTTTGGAAAGTCGGATTTCACCCGCTCTAGTGCGGCGAAGCGCTGTGGATCCTTCTCGATGAATACGAAGTGGCGGAAGGGCGGATCAATGGCTATCGCACGACGTGCAGAGCCCTCCAGGCGGACGCGTTCCATGACTCCTGGCTCTTGGCTAAAAAGCCCGGCCGACTTGCTTTCGATGGTGCGGTCACCTGTCCCGGCGAATGCATCAATGTACCACGTTTCGAAGGGATTGGTCGGCGACGGACTCGCTTGCAGCGCTCGCGTGTAAAAGTTGAGGTAATCGGAAACAGCATTGAGCTTGATCTCGGTCCACCCGCCACCAAAGGTATGTTCAGCTCTTTCCACATCGGCCATGTCGGGTTTGTCTCGGTTAGGCCTCAGCGGCACCGTTGATCTTGTCTGGTGGGGATATGCCCCTCGTTAAGCGGCGCGCGAGGCGACGGGAACCGGCAGCTCGTTCCATTCGCGCCCGTCGAGATCACGGCCGCCGGTCTTTGGCCGGATGCCGCCCCATTGTTTGAAGAAGAACGCGACGCCTTGTTCGGCGCATAGGTCGCGAATTTCACGCGCCCATTCGATTGCCATCGGCCGCGCGCCCGGCCCACTTTCGCCGCCCGCAATAACCCAGTGAATGCCCGTGAGATCAACTTTTCCGACTGAACCGATCAGCGGTTCTACGGAAAGGAAGCGGACGCCAGCAGGTGCATCTCGCAGATGCGTAATACGAGCGCTGGATTTGCTGTCTTCGACCGACACACCGAGCCAAATGTGAGCCGGTGGTGTGGCATCACGGTAGCGCCGCTTGAGATAGCTGCGCATCAGCGAACTGCGTTTCGTCAACACTTGGAAGACGTGCCAATCCGCCTTCTCCATCGTGTCGAAGACCTGATCGATGAAGGTGCGGGGCACCTCCTTGTGGAATAGGTCGCTCATCGAATTGACGAAGATCATCCGGGACCGCTTCCAAGCGAGCGGTTGCGCTAGCCGTTCAGGCCGAAGGGTGAGGTCGAAGCCATGTTCGAAAGGATGACCTGGGATGCCGCGCCACCGCTCAGAGAAGCGGGCGGCATAGCAATTGTCGCAGCCGGCAGTAATCTTCGTACAACCCGTCACCGGATTCCACGTCGCATCTGTCCACTCGATTGCACTGCCGTCGGCCATAATAACGCGCCCCTAGAACGTACCATGAATCTTGGCATATCGCGAATCGTGGGGCAACGAGTTTCGGTGCCAAAACTGGAAAATATGAGCAAAATGAATGAGAAGGGGATGGACAGTTGCTGTAAGTATTACTCATAACTTGTCTATGGCGGCAGGGCCAGCGAGGCATCAATCCATGGCAGGTAATCTGGGTTACGATTGGATCGTGGGCGGTAGTCTGCCCGAACTCGGTCGCCACAGTGCGGCAAAGCATGAGATATTCGATGCCTATGTTGGGGCGTACATTCGCACACTGACTAAGAGTCATCGCACCCGTGCTCTCAACCTCACAATCGTTGACGGGTTCTGTGGTGGCGGTCGCTATACGCTTGATGGCGGTCAGGTTGACGGGTCTCCACTTCGAATGTTGGCTGCAGTCGACCGGGTTCGGGCTGAGGTCGCAGCGGCACGGACACTAGGCATTGCGATCAATGTCGACTTTGTCTTCGTCGATGCGAACCGCAACCATATCGATTTTCTACGGGATCTTCTGGAAAGCGAGGGTCACGGCTCTCGGATCGGGCGGGACATCCATATCCTCACTTCGAAGTTTGAAGAGGTCTCTGGAGATGTGATCGCACGCATCCAGGCAAGAGGGCGGGCGCATCGCTCCTTGTTCTTCCTGGATCAATACGGATGGAGTTCAGTCACATTCGCCACAATCCGCAAGATCATGGCAGCCCTTCAAAACCCGGAAGTGGTGCTGACCTTCATGGTAGACCATCTGGTGAACCTGCTGAATGACAGGATGATCGACACCGCGGGCTTGGCGGCGGTCGATCTCGGTCGCAGTGATGTCCAGGACATGCTGCAAATGAAGCAGATGCGGGGTTGGAAGCGCTTCATCCAAAACACGCTCTACGAGCATATCCAGCGGAACACTGGCGCCGATTATTACACGCCGTTTTTCATCCACCCCGAAGGTGGGTCCAATCGGGATTATTGGCTCCTGCACCTGTCGAAGCACCATTCGGCTCGAGAGGAAATGGGCAAGATCCACTGGGGAATGGAAAACACATTCGAGCATTTCGGTCGAGCGGGCTTTAACTCGCTTGGTTTTAATCCAAGCGAGGATGTGCGGAAGGATATGTTGGACTTTGGCTTCAACGACAACGCGCGAACCAGGTCGGAGAACGCCGTTGTCGACCAACTCGCCAGGATGCTTCACGCACGGGCGGCAGCCGGGAAGGGGCCGCTGACCAAGAAAGAACTGTTCGCATCCCATTGCAACGAGGCGCCGGTAATCGGTGAGATCGTGGATGCAGCGCTGGTCGAACTACGCAAGGCGCAGGATGTGATTATCACTGGCAAGGATGGAGCGTTGCGACGGTCAGTGAAGACGTTCGCTTGGGATGACGAGATCAAGGTGTCTCGGGAGCCTGGCCTTTTCTCTGTGTTCGATCAAAGAGCAGCGTGACAGGTCAATCATTTCAGATGCCGTATGTCAGCTACCAGATCCTTTTGTAGGTTTTCCCGTTAAGATCGGTGAGCTTGGGATCTGCAGGCATTAGGTCAATGCATCGTTGAAGAGTGGGAATGTCTCGCACGAAATGCATTGGTGTGGTGTTTGCGATTCGATGGTTTGGGGTGGAGAGGAAAGCTCCGGCTGCCTCTGTCGTGTCAAAAACGCGATCGCACATTGCGACGAGAATTTCGATGTAGGATAGACCTTTGCGCATCATGGTGTAAGACGCGCATCGACGATGAGTGTTTTCGAGAAACGGGTGCGGGCCGCCGCCCTCTGCATCGGGCTTGTTGTATTGCCGTGCTTGCCTTCTTCGAAGCCACTCTTCCTCGATGCCTAGTAGGTGTCGGACGGGCCATCCACCGTCCAGCATGTTCACTATGGCCAGCATCTCTGCGACGAGACGGGCGTAGGCCACTCCGCCTTCAATACAGATTTGTCGCGGGGTTATGCCGTTGTGCGAGAGCGGCTCGACATACCAATCGCGAAATTCGAATCCAGATAGCTTGCGGCGACGTCCTGCGGCTATGTATTCTCGTTGAAGCTTTTTTCGACGCTTAATGTAGGCCGCTCTTTCTGGATTGATACGAAAGGTATTTGGTTTGGATCCGTGGCAAATTATGCGCCTGGCGATCGGATGTGCGTCTTCTATATCTGGCTCGTCGCATAGCATTCGCATGTAGGTTGCGACTGCCTGATTAGGTGTCCCATATTCTTTACGGCTGATGCCGGCAGCTTCAAGCACATCCGGGTCAACTTCATATGGGCTTGGAAGCTCAGCATTCAAAAATGGGTGGCGTACGGGAGGAACTGAATTTTGTGGTTGGTCTGCCCGGGTACGGGAGAGGTAAATGTTGGGTGGTCTGTCGTATAGGATATCGCCATTTTCATCCGGTTTGGACCGGAGAAAATCGCGAAGGGTTACGTGCTGCCAATTTCGGGCAGGCGCAGAGAACCAGTGCTCACCGGGTATCGTTCTGCCGACAAAAGCTCCAGTTCCGTAGTACGTAATTTCAGCTTCGTGCTGCTTGCGGGTCTCACTTTTTATCCGATGGGGAATGTTTTCTATCAGGTCGCGCAGTCGATTGCCTTCGTTGGTGATGATTTGCCTTCTTTCTTCCTTGAGAAGGGCAATGCGTTCGGGCTCCAACTGATGCGCGATCCAGACGCGGGGGGCATCGGAAAGGATCGCCTGTCGCAGATCTTGGCCCGAAGTTGTCTCGAAATCATAGTCAGCGACGTCGATCTCGATGCATGACTGGATACGCTGGCGGAGAAGCTCTGCCTTGGCTTCGTCAACCGCGTGGTAAACCTTGATCTCGACATTCAGGCGTCCATCGGGATGATATAATACGATGTCAGGCCTGATGCCGTCCTGCCACTCTTCCAACGTAACGGCATGGTATTTCCACTCCGTCTCAAAGTCGCGTGCTATGTCCAGATATTCGACATGGTGCAGAGGAAGTCCGACAGTACGGGCCTCTTCGATTACCATCTTCGACCACAGGTGAAGGCTTGTTTCGAGGCCGGATGTGCATTCGTCATGCGAAACATGTGCAAAGTGACCGCGCCGAGTTATGATTTTGTCGCTACCCTTACGGGTATGCGGGACGGTTTCTGCAACGTGGCGCATTTCGGATTGGCAGCCGGCGCAGATAAATGGCGCTTGGGTTTTAGAAGCGTCATCGATGTGAACGACCTTGCCGGTTGATTTCACAAGAGCGAAGGGATGTTTCAGCATTTTGAACCATGGACAGATCTATTGTGGCGAGGCGTCCAATGGATGAATTTCCTTTGTCGCCGTGGAGCGCGCACAAAGTTCCTACGTTCTTTTTATCTCTTCCTCTCCTGCCGACCCAAGCCATTTGGAACAGTCAGAGTGAACCGCGACTCTTGTGAAGGCTTTCTGTCTGGGCCCGTGGTTATGGATATTCCGATCGCGTGTTCCTAAAAATTTATCCCACATTTCCACGATTCGAGAAAATGTGGGATAAATCGCGATATTCCTGTCGGTTATGCCACTGTCGCGACTTCGACGGTAAGGTGCTGGAGCTCGTGAACGGGCACCAGGCGCCGCCGGATTTCCGTCGCATCTACACCCGGATGGGCAGACACGCCGACGATCGCGGAGTGTGCTTCAGGGCCGATCTTCCACACGTGCAGATCCGTGATCCGGGCATCGCCAGTCGTCTCGACCAACTCGCGGACTTCATCGGCCACGTGGCGATCGGTGCGATCCAGGAGAATGGCGGCCGTGTCGCGCATCAGTGACCATGACCAGCGTGCAATCACAACGGCACCGACAATGCCCATGATGGGATCCATCCATACCCAGCCCAGATAGCGACCGGCCAGAAGTGCGGCGATCGCCAACACCGATGTCAGGGCATCGGCCAGAACATGCATGTAGGCAGAACGCAGATTGTTGTCGCCACCATGGCTGTGACCATGGTGATGCCCGTGATCATGGTGATGACCATGGTCGTGCCCATGACCACCAGATAGAAGGAAGGCCGACGCTATGTTCACGAGCAGTCCGAGGATTGCGATCCATGTGGCTTCCGCGAAGGCGACGTTGATAGGCTCAAACAGCCGCATGACGGACTCAACGCCGATAGCGAGGGCGATGATGCCCAGGACGAGGGCCGATGCGAAGCCGGCGAGATCCCCGACTTTCCCGGTGCCGAAGCTGAAGTCGCCGTTATGAGCATTGCGTTTCGCGTAGGCATAAGCCGCGGCTGCAACACCAAGCGCTCCGGCATGGGTGGCCATATGGAAGCCGTCAGCCAGTAGGGCCATCGATCCAGTAGTGTAACCAGCGACAATCTCTGCCACCATCATGAGGGCGGTGAGCACCACGACCCAGAGTGTCCGGCGGGCATTGTCGTCATGGCTGGCGGCCAGGAACATATGTTCGTGCGTCAGGTGGCCGGTGTCGGCCAGCACGGCGGTCTTGGTACTCACTTGCTGTACCTCCGGATGATCGTGACGAGGTCCTCTGCGCCTTGCTGGCGTTCTTCGGGCGACAGACCGTCGCGTGCGACATGGGCCTCCAGATGTTCGACGATGATCTCATCGAGAAGGCCATTCACGGCGCCGCGAACGGCTGCGACCAGATGGAGGACTTCGGTGCAATTCGCATTGCCGCCAAGCGCGCGCTCTACTGCGCCAACCTGGCCCGCGATGCGCTTGATTCGCCCGAGTAGCGCGTCTCGGTTTTCATTGATGTGGGCCATTTTTCCCTCGGTAGCCTCAGTGTCATGCAGCAAATTGCTGCTGGTAGGATGATGCTCTATAGGGTAGGGGGGTATGGTATTCAATCAAATTCAGTGGAATGATTTGTGCGCTCGCCTTGCATTGACCTTTGTGGTTTCGACGCCTCGTCCGGCTGGTGCCGCGGTTGCGGCCGTTCTCGTGAGGAAGTGCGTCGTTGGCGCAATCTGCGCCCGGGCGAGGCGCGTAAGGTTGCTGCGGATTTACCGCAGCGCCTGTCCAAGCTGCGCGCAAAGGGCCTGACGAATGATCGCACCGACGACTGACCAGCCTTTCGGCTGATGTCGTCGGTGCGATGGGTGGCAAGCGGAAGCTGTTAGCCAGGCGCGACCTTCAACTGGTGATCGTCTCCGTATCGAATGCGGCAGGAATAGCCATGGCCGCACTCGGTGTGCATCTGCGATACAGCGGCTTTCGTTAGCCGCTGTATCTGGCCACTATCTTCGATTTCGATCCGTTCAACCGATTGGAAGTCGAAAGGTGCGACCGGCACATTTTCCCGACCCTGCTTGATGAGTACCCCGTAGTGCGCCGTGCCTTTGAAATAGGTCACCCGGATGTCATGGGAGCTTTCGTTCTTCCATCTGGGATGGACGGGACCGCATGCGGACAAGCATAGGGCCAAGGCGGTCAGTAAGATCGTCGGTTTCATGGTCTCAATTTCTTGCGGGATTGCTGTTCCTAACAAATCCGCCCTAACCGGGCATGAATGCCTAACCCTCAGGGGCGACGCGATCTGGTCGCATCAGCGCCATGTTCACCACATCGATCCAGTTCCCGCCCATGAAGAGCGCGTTGCGTGAGGTGCCCTCTTCGACAAAACCCAGCCGATGGTACAGCCGCCGTGCGGGTTCGTTATGGGCGAAGACGTTCAGTTCGAGCCTGCTCAGGTTGAGATCACGCCAGCAATATTCAATGGCGACTGCCATCGCGTCTGCTGCCAAGCCTTTGCCGCGGTCTTCGACCTCACCGATGCGGATGCCGATAAGGGCCGATCGATGGATGGCGTGGATTTTGTGGATTTGGATGAATCCCACAATGTGCGGAGCGTCCTGCACGCGAATAGCGAAGAAGACGCGTGAGGCGTCCTGATCGGCATTTAGCCAGAATGCTTCCTGATGCTGCCAGTTAAGCGGTCGGTAGGGTTCATTCAGGCGAGCGTCGTCGGCATTGTCCATCCAGCGGAACAGGCGCTCGAGATCGACAGGGAAAATGGGGCCGAGGGCCACGGTGTTGCCAAAGAGCATATTGGGTCTTTCATGATGTGCAGATGGCCGCGCGGATGGCGACCGAAGAGGAAGCTCGATCAGACTGGCTGGGGGCTAAGGCGCCTGAGCCACCATGTTCGGATGGCCCGCTCCGCAGGTGCCTCGATGCTGTGGTGCAGGAGGGCTGCCAGACCAAGCATCGTTGCCGACGTGACGATGACCCCCGCGAAGGGGCCTATCTGTGCGCGGTCGATTGCCCGGAGCAGCACGAAGCCGGCGTGATGGTGGATGAGATACAGCGGGTAGCTGAGAGCGCCGAGATACAGCAGAATAGGATGAGTGATCGCGGACAGGCGGCCGTTGATGGCCAGCCAGAGCATCACCTGAATTCCGACCCCGGCGATCAGGAAGGCGGCGCCGCCATTGAAGCCCAGTATCGCCAGCGCCATCGCGAAATAGGGAAGTTGGTCGAGATAGCGCCGTTGTGCTGACCACGCTCTGTAGGTGAGCACACCAATGGCGAAGAACGGGCTGTATTGGTTCACCAGGAGCATCTGTACCCGATACGGCGCTATCTCGGAGACGGAGGCGATCGCGCCAACTGCCATCCAACCAGCAAGCAGGTACTCGATGCGCACCCGCTTGCGCGCCATCCATGCGAGGGCCGCGCATATGTAGAAGGCGAGCTCGACGGTCAGCGTCCAGTACACGCCATCTACAGACGGGACGAAGAAGAAGCCTTGCAACATGGTTAGGTTGATCATGACCGTTTCGAATTCCGCCTGTAGCCGTTCGGTCCCGCTCCATTGCACGACCAGCGTCGTGATCAGCACCGCCGCCCAATAGGCTGGGAAGAGCCGGGCAACACGCTTGATGGTGAAGTCGGCGATGCCCACGGTGTTTTCCAGCGTGCGACTGATCACGAAACCGGAGATGCCGAAGAACAGGAAGACGCCATAGCCTCCGGCATCGAACCTCACGCCGATGCTGCGGCGCTCGGGAAAGAAGTCGGGATAGATCGAGGTGTAGTGGAACAGCATCACGCTGATCGCCGCGATCCCGCGCAGGGCGTCGAGTTCCTTCAGCCTGTTTCTGAACGGGCCGCTGACCGGTTGCTGTTCAAGCCGATCAGGACGCACGTTGACCTTCTGTTTTTCAACGAGGGTCATGACGGCCCCCCTTGAAAATCTTCCCGACCATGTTGCGGATGTCTTGATAGAATGGGCCGGTATCGTCCTTGTCAAAGACGTAGTAGCGCATGTTCGGGCGCACGAAGTCCGCGAGGTAGGATCGCAGCTCCTGCAGGCGGCTATATTCAGCGACGCGCTCATTAACGCGAGAGCGCCTGATGAGCAGGCGCATGAGCCGCTTGGTTTCCGGAATCATATAGCGTGCCTGAATTATGTCTTGCCGGCCCACCGGCGCGTCAACGACCTGGCCCAGGACCGAACGTCGATAGGCTTCCCAGGCGAAGAGGGTGTCACAATGGCGAGTGAGCGGGAGGCTGCCCCAATAGCGGCCGTTTACTTCCATGAGCCAATAGCGCTTCCGTGCCGCGTCATAGCGATACTCGACCATGGCGGGGCCCTCCCACTCCAATTCCTGAAGCAGGCGCTCCGACAATTTCATCTGGGCTTGATGCTGATGGAGTGGCTCGTTGTAGCAGAGCGTCGACACCCCGCCTTCTGGCGGCCATTCATGAAGGCGCACATGCTGAAAGCGCAGGGTCGCGCGATCACGCCTCATGTAGAGCATTTGGCCAAGCCCCACGCCATCGCAATAGGACTGGATCAGGGGCCAGCGGCCTATTGTTTGGAAGCGATCAAGCAAGCGGTCGAGTTGGCCGGCATTGCTGACGAACTCTGCCTTCTCCCATTTGAGGCCAGCCTCTTCGAGAAGGGGGAGGATGTCATTTGGGTTGTCCCACTTGGCGATAGCGGGGAAGGTCTGCTCAGCGATCCGCGCGGCGAAATCTTCGCCGGCTCGAGGTTGCCATGTCTGCGGCACGTCGAACCCGAGCTTTCTGGCTGCGCTCAGTGTGTCGCTCTTGCTGAGCGCCCGCTGCAATTGCTCCAAGCGGGGCGTCAGAACCTGGCACTTGCCGATGTACTTTGGTCCTGACGCCAGTTGCAGCAAATCGGTTTCGGACACAGCAAATAGTGCCATCGCGCCCGTGCGACGTACGATGTCGGGCATCCAGGACATGATTGGCCCGGCCGGACGGATGATGGCTTGCGAGCAATGTCGTGAGGCTGCAGCCATTGAGGTTGCGGCCGTACCGACGCCGATGACCGGCACGTCCTTTTGGCCGAGTTCACGGATGATGCTGAGATTGATCGCGCTATCGAGCCCGAGCACGATAGCAGGTGGGTGCGGACGCAAAGGACGCCCGCCAGAATGCGGTGTTACCACAGAAGATGCCTTTCGAACGTGCCGAAGGCAGCGGCGGACGTAAAGCATCACAGCCGCTGTCAGACTGGCAGGTCAGACCAATCGGAAGGTCGGGCGCCCTGCGAAAAGGGCGCTGCGGCATCAGGCGGAGGGCGGCTCTAGCAGCGGAGGGGAGGGGACGATCGTCAGCTGTTGGTCATCAGACCGACGGAACTGACGCTTGAGAATACGGCGGTGCCGGTCGCCTACACCAGCTATCCTGACGTCGTCTGCTGATCCGTGCGTGTGATGACCGGTGTGACGGTGAGAACCGTCAGGAAGTTCGTCCGTCTGCCCATCAACCAGATCCGCCGGCTCAGTGTGCGCCTTACCTACTGGATCGGTATGGGTATATTCGTAATGATGTCCCTGAAGCGGCGCGTGCGGCAGGGCGGCTCCAGCCGCTCCTTGAGCGAGGATCGCCAGAACTGTCAGCATTATGCAGCGGATCAGCTGTGTCATGTCGCCTTGGCTCACATGCTCAGTTCGGGTTGCGCTCGGAGGCCTATAACAGAAATGGCGTTACAGATATCGTGAGATTGCCCGGAATTCTTCAACGGCCTTGGAGACGCCGCCGCTGTCTTGGCTATGGCTGAGACAATGATCGATATGATCGTTGATCAGGGTCTTCTTGGCGTTGACGATCGCACTTTCGACCGCTTGCAACTGCTGGGCGATCTCGACGCAGGGACGTCCTTCTTCGATCATTGTTACGATGCTGCGCAGGTGGCCGCCAGCACGGTTCAATCGCTTTATGATCGCAGGATGCGTCTCGTGCTGATGATCGGCCATGCAGAATCGACTCCAAGAATGAGGCTTGCAGTATCCTCCCCGGGGGGATACTGCAAGCCTCATTCATATCCCCCCGGGGAGGATGATTCGTGATGAGGTCATGCAATGCTTTCGGTGTTGAGCAATCGGACATACCGTCACCTGTTCCTGGCGCAGGTGGTGGCTTTGGTCGGAACCGGGCTGGCTACGGTCGCGCTGGGGCTGCTCGCCTATGACATTGCCGGCGGATCGGCAGGCGCAGTGCTGGGGACCGCGCTGGCCATCAAGATGATCGCCTATATTGGTGTGGCTCCCGTCGTAGGCGCCTTTGCCGACAGGCTGCCGCGTCGCGCCTTTCTCGTCACGATGGATGTGCTGCGCGCCGCCGTCGCGATCTGCCTGCCGTTCGTCAGCGAGATCTGGCAGATCTACGTCCTGATCTTCGTGCTTCAGTCTGCATCGGCAGCGTTCACGCCCACTTTTCAGGCGACCATTCCCGATGTCCTGCCGGAAGAGCGCGACTATACCAAGGCGCTCGCCCTGTCGCGGCTGGCTTATGATATGGAAAGCCTGACGAGCCCGATGCTCGCGGCTGCCTTGCTGACTGTCATCAACTTCCACTGGTTATTCTCGGGCACGGCGGTCGGTTTCGTCGGTTCGGCCATTCTGGTCCTGTCGACCACCTTGCCTCGAGCGCTCAACCGTAAGGAGGTGCGCACTGGCATTTATGCCAAGACCACCAGGGGCATGCGGATTTACCTCAAGACGCCACGGCTGCGCGGCCTTCTCGCTTTGACCTTTGCTTCGGCGGCGGCGAGTTCGATGGTGATCGTCAACACTGTTGTCATTGTGCGGGACCAGCTTGGCCTTGGCCAGCGGGACGTTGCCTTCACGCTGGCAGCCTTTGGTGGAGGCTCTATCCTCGCTGCGCTGGGGTTGCCCCGTATTCTCGACCGCATATCCGACCGCTCGATCATGATCACTGCCGCAGCAGTGCTGGCTTGGGGGCTTGCGATCATGGGTGCCCTCACGCACTGGTTCGGCAGTTCTTCCAACTATTGGTCCATACTGCTCGCGGGTTGGTTTGTCCTGGGTATGGCCTATTCGATGAGTGTCACCCCGTCGGGGCGGCTACTGAAAAGGTCGGCCAATGCGGAAGATCGGCCTGCACTCTTTGCGGCGCAGTTCGCCCTGAGCCACGGAAGCTGGTTGATCTGCTATCCGCTTGCTGGCCAGCTTGGCGCGAGAGAAAATCAGGTAATGACGTTCATTGCCATGTCGATCATCGCGCATTTTGGTGTGATCGCTGCTTATTTGCTGTGGCCGAGCGCGGATCCTGACGAACTTCCGCATGATCACGTCGATCTTGATGCAGACCATCCCCACCTTCGGGACAAGCATGGCCAAAGCGCTGGCCACGCCTATGTGATCGACGATCTTCATCAGCATTGGCCAAGATCATGACTCGTTCTTTCGGTCGATCCGGCTTGCCGAGCGCATGTGACGAAGATAGCGTGCGCGCCATGCGAGCATTGCACTCATCCCGGCGTAACAGCACGGCGCTTATATGGCGTCGGCGCGTGTCGACGCTGTGCGGCCTGCTCGCTTTGTTGGGTGTGACCCTGCTGACCACTTGGCATGACACCCTACCTCAGGCGCATGCGGCCCAGCAGGTCGCGTCCAGCGTCGCCGATCACGATCATCACCATGACCGGCATGAGTCGAAGGACCAGCCTGACCTGGCAGACATGATGCACATTGCTGCACATGCCGCGCATCAGTCGACAGATCTCCCGTCGCAGCCCGTCATAGTTGCAGATGTTGCGCCGGTCGCTGGGCGTTGGGAGCTGTTCCACGCTGCCGCGTTGGGTTCCACGGGGCCAGCCTCTCTCTTGAGACCACCCGAGGTCTGATCCCTGGCGCGCATCTGCGCGCATCTTTTGATCAGACCTACGAGGGAATTACACAATGCAAGCCTTTCGAGGCCGGCTGCCGCGTATTGCGGTATCCGGCGCGGTCGTTGCGACCTGCCTTATGGCGGGTGGCACGGCTGCAAGCGCGCAAGTCGCGCCACCATTTGCCGAGCTTTTTCGGCAAACCAGCGAAGCGCCACGTCAATTGGAGCTCGAAGCCGAAGTAGATCGAGCCGAAGGATTGGCACGGCAGGCACGCGCATATCCCAATCCGACCGTGAGCGTCATGACGGAGAATGTGGGGGGGCAACGCCCTTACAACCGCTTCGGTCGTGCGGAAAACACGCTCCAGGTAAACCAGCCGCTTGAGCTTTTCGGAAAGCGCTCCGCTCGCATTGCGGCAGGCGAAGCAGGCGTGGTCGCTGCTCAGGCGCGTACGCGTGACGGCCGGCTGTCCTATGCATATGAACTGGCGCGTGCCTATGCTGGCGCTGAAGTCGCCGATCGCAGGATCGGGCTGGCTGAAGATGAACTGGAAGAAGCAGAAGCGGATCTTAAGGCCGCCCGCGCTCTGGTTGAAGCGGGCAAGGAAGCCCGGCTTCGCGGCCTTCAGGCTGAAACCGAAGTGAATTCGCTAAGGGCTGTCGTCGATACGGCCAAAGCAGAGCGGGTTGGCGCCTATTCCCGCCTGACTGCGCTCAGTGGTCAGTCGGTGTCTTATTCGACGCTTGCCGAACCCATGTTGGACCGGTTGGCGCCGATGAAGGGGCAGGGGCCCATCGACCCGACGCAGACGGCGCCGTATCTGGCAGCGAAAGCTGACGCAGAAGCCGCCGCGCGGCGGGTGACGTCCGCCAAGCGGCAGGCCATTCCTGATGTGACGGTGTCCGTCGGCGTTAGACGGCTTGAGGTCGATAACGCGAATGCTCTGCTGGCAGCTGTGAGCGTGCCATTCCCGCTCTTCGACAGGAACCGCGGCAACATCGACGCTGCGCAGGCCGAACTGCGCGGCGCGCAGGCACGGGAGGCGGCAACCCGGTTGGAGGCCGAGGCTGCAATCCAGGCTTCGCTTGCCCTAAACGAAGCGGCAGACGCCAGAGCAGCGGCTGCGGATAGAACGCTGTCCACGGCCGAAGAAAGTTACCGGCTTGCACGCATCGCCTATGAAGCGGGGAAGTCCCCGCTGATCGAATTGCTAGCTGCCCGCCATGGCCTGGGAGCTGCTCGCGGCGTGGTGCTCGATGCCCGCGCTGCCCAGTTCGATGCCCGCGCCAGCCTTGCACGGCTTGAGGGCCGCACCATCACCGGAGAACCCGTCCAATGAAGTCCGACAACACACTCTATGCCGGCGCTGCGGTCGGCCTCATTCTGGCGGCACTGGCCGGCTTCGGCGTTGCACGCATGACAGCGCCCAGCGCACCGGTGGCTGAGGAAAGCGCTGCGGAAGCAGAGGCCCAGCCTGCCGATACCTTGGAAATCACTGCGGACGGCATCAAGACCTCGGCAATCTCGGTTGAAGCTGTCTCCGGCTCCAGTCTCTCGGGGATCGTCATGGCGAGCGCCACGGTTGAAGCTACGCCTGATGCCGAGGCTGTTCTAACCGCGCGAGCGCCAGGCACGGTGACGCGCATCTTCAAGCGTATCGGTGATACGGTTCAGGCCGGTGAGGCGATCGCGCTGGTGGAAAGTCGTGATGCCTCGGCAATCGCGGCTGATCGGGGGACCGCGGCGGCGCGCGCGACACTCGCTGCGCGGCAATTAGCCCGCGAGAAGAGCCTGCTCGCGCAAGGTGTATCGGCGCGGGCGGACTATGAAACGGCCGAAGCCAATCTGGCGGTAGCTCGGGCCGAAGCGCGCCAGGCGGACGCGGCTGCGCGTGCAGCACGGGTTGCTGGCGATGGTCGGTCCGTATCTGTCGTGAGCTCGGTCTCTGGTCGGATCACATCGGCAACAGCAAGTCTGGGTTCGTTCGTCCAGGCGGAGACAGAACTGTTCCGGGTTGCAGATCCGCGCAGCATCCAGATCGAGGCCGCGGTTCCTGTGGCTGACGCTGGCCGGGTAAAGGCTGGCGATCGGGTGGAACTCACGACGTCCGACGGCCAGAAGGTGGAAGGGCGTGTGCGCTCGGCGACCGGTGTTGTCGACGCGCAGACCCGGCAAGCCACAGTCGTCATCACCCCGAGCGGTGGTGGCAGCGCGATCGCTCCGGGACAGCTTGTGCAGGCACGTATCTTCGCCAGCGGTGGCCAGGGTGCCAGCGGTGTTACGGTGCCGCAGGATGCAGTCCAGACAGTCGGCGAACGGACAGTGGTTTTTGTCCGCACACCCAAGGGCTTCAAGGCACAGACCGTTCAGGTCGCCAGTCGCAGTGGCGGCATGGTTGCGATTGCGGTTGGCCTGAAGGCGGGGCAGCAGATCGCGACGACCAACGCCTTCCTCCTCAAGGCTGAGCTTGAGAAGGAGTCGGCAGAATGATTGCGCGCATCCTCAGTCTATCCGTCAGGATGAGATGGGCGGTGTTGTTCCTGACACTCGCCATTGTCGGATTTGGCGGCTGGCAGATCACCAAGCTGCCGATCGACGCCGTGCCGGACATCACCAACCGTCAGGTGCAGGTCAACACCTTCAATCCCACGCTCGGCCCGGTCGACATGGAAAAGCAGGTGACTTATCCGGTCGAGACGGCCCTTGCCGGCATTCCAGGTCTCACCATGACCCGGTCGCTCACGCGTAACGGGTTCAGCCAGGTGACGGCGATCTTCACGGACAGCACGGACATCTTCTTTGCTCGTCAGCAGGTCACCGAACGTCTTGCGCAGGCAAAGGATAGTCTGCCTTCCGGCGTTCAGCCCAATCTGGCGCCGCTCAGCACCGGCCTTGGCGAAATCTTCTTCTACTCGGTGGCATTTCGTCATCCCGATGGGAAGAACGTCAAGATCGTCAATGGCCAGCCTGGCTGGCAGTCGGACGGCAGCTACCTCACGCCTGAAGGCGAGCGACTAACCACCGAACTGGCGAAGGCGGCCTATCTGCGCACCGTGCAGGACTGGATCATCCGTCCGCAAATGCGCAATGTCAAAGGCGTGGCCGGCGTCGATTCCAACGGCGGCTTCGTGAAGCAGTATCTGGTGCAGCCCAATCTCAACGCGCTGGCCACCTATGGCCTGTCGGTGACGGAACTGGCTGATGCTTTGCAGCGGGCGAACCTGTCGGCAGGCTCCAACTACATCAAGCGGGCCGGGGAGAGCTTCCTGGTTCGCGCCGATGCGCGCCTGAAGTCGATTGAGGAAATCGAGGAGGCGGTCGTTGCGACCCGTGCCGGCGTGCCGGTGCGCGTGCGTGATGTCGGTGAAGTGGTTATCGGTGGCGCGGTCCGCACCGGCTCCGGCAGCCGCATGGGATCCGAAGCTGTGATCTCGACCGTCCTGATGCTGGTGGGCGACAACAGCCGCATCGTGGCGATGAGCGCGGCGGAGAAGCTCACGCAGATCAACAAGGGTCTGCCGCCAGACGTCTTTGCCGAGCCGGTCTATAACCGCTCGAAGCTGGTGAATGCGACCATTTCGACGGTCGAGAAGAACCTGACCGAAGGCGCGCTTCTCGTCATCGTGGTGCTTTTCCTGCTGCTGGGCAACATCCGCGCGGCGCTGATCACGGCGGCGGTCATTCCGGTGACCATGTTGATGACGGCCAGCGGCATGAACGCCATTCGGGAATCCGGCAACCTCATGAGCCTTGGTGCGCTCGACTTCGGTCTGATCGTCGACGGCGCGGTTATCATCGTTGAGAATGCGCTGCGACGGCTCGCTGAACGGCAGGAGCATGAAGGGCGTCTGCTGACGTTGTCGGAGCGGCTGGGCGAGACGACGGAGGCTGCGGTCGAGATGGTTCGACCGACCGTCTACGGGCAGCTCATCATCTTCCTCGTGTTTGTGCCGTTACTGACCTTCCAGGGTGTCGAGGGCAAGACCTTCTCGCCGATGGCGGTCACGCTCATGATTGCTCTGGCCTCGGCCTTCATCCTCTCGATTACCTTTATCCCTGCGATGATCGCCATCGTGATCAAGGGGAAGGTGAGCGAGACGGAAGTGAAACCGATCCGTTGGTTCAAGGAAAAGTACGAGCCGCTCCTGAAGAAAGCCGTGGCGCGTCCCTTGCCGTTCATTGCGGCCGGCGGTGGCATGTTCCTGGCAGCCGTCCTGTGCTTCGGCCTGCTGGGCGAAGAATTCATGCCCCAGCTTGACGAGAAGGACATCACGGTCACGAACTTCCGTGTGCCGTCGGCCTCGATCGACCAGTCGACAGAGATGCAGCTGCGGATCGAGAATACGCTAAAGACGCTGCCGGAAGTGGCTCTCGTATTCTCCAAGAACGGTAACGCGGACCTGGGCACCGATCCCATGCCGCCAAATGCCTCGGACACCTATGTCATCCCCAAGCCCGAGAGTGAGTGGCCATCCGATGTGAAGAGCAAGGACGATATCCTCAAGCGGATCGAAGCGAGGATGAAGCCGCTGATCGGCAATCGGACGGAGATCCAGCAGCCGATCCAGATGCGCTTCAACGAGCTTATCGCGGGCGTTCGGGCTGACGTGGCCATCAAGCTCTATGGCGATGACCTCGATCAGATGAGCCAGCAGGCGCAGCGCATTGCTGCGGTGGTTCGGAAGATCCCCGGTGCCGGCGATGTCAGTGCCGAGCAGACATCCGGCGCGCCGACGTTTGACGTGCAGATCGACCGACTGGCGGTCGCGCGTTACGGCCTTTCGGTCGAAGAGGTTGCCAATACCGTGGCGGCTGCTCTTGGTGGCCGGGAAGCCGGGCTGCTGTTCGAAGGTGACCGTCGCTTCTCGGTCGTGGTCCGTCTACCCGATGCGCAGCGCGATGATCTGGAAACGCTGGGGTCCATCCCGGTGATGTTGCCTACCCCAGAAGGTCAGGTGGCAAGGTCCATCCCGCTCCGCGAGGTGGCACGGTTCAGCTTCACATCAGGGCTGAACCAGATCAGCCGCGAGAATGGCAAGCGTATGGTGATCGTGCAAATCAACGTGCGTGGCCGAGATCTGGGCGGCTTCGTCACAGAGGCGCAGCAGAAGGTTGGCGAACTCCAACTGCCTGCTGGCATGTACACCGATTGGGGCGGCACGTTCGAAAGCCTTCAGTCGGCGCGTCTGCGTCTGCTGATCGTGGTGCCGATCTGCTTCGCCGCGATCTTCGCACTTCTCTACATGGCATTGGGTGGCGCTATCCCAGCAGCGATCGTGTTTAGTGCGGTGCCCATGGCTCTCGCGGGCGGTGTTTTCGCTCTGCTGCTGCGCGGAATTCCGTTCTCCATCACGGCTGCGGTGGGCTTCATTGCTCTCTCCGGTGTCGCGGTGTTGAATGGCCTCGTCATGATGAGCGCCATCCGCAAATATCGAGAGGATGGGGCAGAGGAGGATCAGGCGATCATCGGCGGCGCGATGGAGCGCGTGCGGCCGGTGCTGATGACTGCGCTCGTGGCAAGTCTCGGCTTCGTGCCGATGGCCCTCGCTACGGGGACAGGGGCTGAAGTGCAGCGACCGCTTGCCACGGTGGTCATTGGTGGCCTCATCACGTCGACGGCGCTGACGTTGCTCGTGTTGCCGGCGATCACGGCATTCATGGGGCGCCTCAAGAAGAAACAGGCGCAAGAGTCGTCGGGTAATTCCGAACCGGCAACTGCTTAATCGAAAGGCAGGCGGCGGCGGAGCTGCCGCCTGCTTCATCTATGATTTGCTCAACGCCAGACCCTCGAGGATTGGAAAGTGCCATGTTCCTTGACGAACGTTCTCGATTTTCTGTCCGCTCAGGCCAGCTGGCTATCGTAATGATGGCGGCGCTGGCGGCCGGGGCTTGCTCATCTGGCGATGGCAATGGCCAACTCAGCGCCGACGACCAGGCGCTGCTCAGCGATCGCGAAGCTCATCATGAATTTCAGTGCAATGATGGCTCCCTTCTCCACGCGGCGTACCGCGATGAGGGACTGGTGATGATCCTGAGTGGACCCGCGCAACCGCAGCCGATCCGCCTGACTGCTCCGGCTCAAGGGCTGACCTATGTCGGGGAAGGCATCACAGCTACGATCACCAATCGCGTCCTGCGCATCAGCGAAACAGACCGGCCGGAGCGCACCTGCACCTCGGGCAAGCCGTTGGGCCTTAGCCCTGTAGAACTAGCCGACGACTTGGTTCGTGACGAGAATAGGTCATCTGACGCTCGCAATTTTGTTGAGAATCATTCGCGATAATCTATCGTGTGTGCGGTTTGCCGCCCGTTGAATGGCCGTTTGGATGAATGAGAGAAGGAAGGAGTGACGAATGCGAACTTATCCATTCCTCTCTGTCCTGCTTGTAATCGCTATGATGATCTCACACGGCTCGCTGCTGACCGTGTCACAGCATTTCCACAAAAGCGACCGACCATCCGTTGAGGCTACTACAGAGCATCAACATTTTTCAGAAAACCATGAGGAGCCGGGCAGCGCTACAGGAGGCGGTCACGTTCATCTAGTCGGTGATCGCGTGCCAGATGACCATGGGCTGAAACCTGTCCCGACTGGGAAGGCTATCCATAGCGGCGCGCATCGCCAGCCTTTCATGGCGCCGTTCATCATGGCTCCGTTACTCGAGCCGCCATCGATATCCTGAAGCATGGCAGTGCGAGGCGTTGGTCTCGCACTTGGTGCTGATCTGCCGGCGTCGAGGCGCTGGCGACCATACGGATATCTATATGAAACTCAGACTGGCTCGACCGTGGGCATGTTATGCTGCGGTCTTTACAGCCTTGGCGTTTTTCGTCGTCGATGTGGCCTTGGCTCACGGCGTCGCGGAAGGCGACAAAGGCTATATCGAAGAAACGACCGGCCCTCAGATAGGGGCGTTTCTCTATCTAGGCGCCAAGCACATGGTCACCGGATACGACCATTTGCTGTTCCTGTTCGGCGTCATCTTCTTCCTCTACCGGATGCGCGAAGTGGCATCCTATGTCACGCTGTTCGCTATCGGTCACAGCACGACCCTGATCGCAGGGGTGCTGCTGGGAACGAATGTTAGCGCCTATCTTGTCGATGCGATCATCGGCTTGTCGGTCGTTTACAAGGCGCTCGACAATCTCGGTGCGTTTCAGCGTTGGTTCGGGTTCCAGCCGAATACGAAGGCGGCCGTGCTGATCTTTGGCTTCTTTCATGGCTTCGGCCTGGCGACGAAGCTGCAGGACTTCGCGCTATCGTCTGATGGCCTGATCACCAATCTCATCGCTTTCAACGTCGGCGTCGAGATGGGCCAGATCCTGGCTCTGTCGGCCATCCTCATCATCATGGGATATTGGCGGCGCACGCGCAGCTTCGCCAAACATGCCTTCACCGCGAACGTCGTGCTGATGACCGCCGGCTTCGTTCTCACCGGCTATCAACTCGCCGGCCTGTACCTTGGAGATCCCTCATGACCCGACCCCACTCGCCCATGCCGGGCGAACTGCCCACCCTTGGCCAACTGAATCGGGCTACACTCATCGCCTTTGGCGCTGCTGCGGTGATCCTGGTGACGACCGTGCTGCCTGCGGAATATGGCGTCGATCCGACAGGCGTCGGCGGCGCTCTCGGTCTCACTCCGATGGGCGAGATGAAGCAGGCTGAGCATGATGCCGCGCCAGTGGCGTCGTCCGCACAGGCTACGCCAATGGCGTCCAAGCCGGCCGTGGCTGCCCCGGGTGAACCGGTCCAGGTCGTCATTACGCTCAAGCCCAACGAAGGGCGCGAGATTAAGGCAGTAATGACCGCCGGCAGCGCGATGCGCTACGCTTGGAAAACCGATGGCGCGAAGATCCGCTACGAATTGCATGGCGAGGAATTCAACGCGGCTGAAGGCGAATACACCAGCTACGAGAAGGGCACGTCGGC
Source organism: Sphingobium sp. MP9-4 (assembly GCF_005281675.1). Taxonomy (NCBI): domain Bacteria; kingdom Pseudomonadati; phylum Pseudomonadota; class Alphaproteobacteria; order Sphingomonadales; family Sphingobiaceae; genus Sphingobium; species Sphingobium sp. MP9-4. The sequence continues at coordinate 94,296 of NZ_LUFI01000093.1, forward strand.
CGGTGAAAGCGGATCTTTCACAGCCCCCTTCGACGGTACGCATGGCTGGTACTGGAAGAACAAGACCAGCGAGCCTGTCACCATCACTGCATCTGCGACCGGTGGCTTTTCCGCCTTCGCAGCCAAGCCCTGACCCAACTCATAATGAGAGAAGGAAAATCTGATGCGTAAATTCATTATCGCAGCTGCCGTTGTTCTCGCTCCCGTGTCCCCGGTGATGGCGCATGGCAATCATGATGAAGAAGAGCAGGATCGTCCTGTTCAGCAGGTGGCGAAGGACAATGTCATCAAGCTCATCACCAAGGGCACATTGCCGGCGAGCTGGTCAAAGGCGAAGTTCGTAGAAACGAAGTCGCGTACCGTTCAGGGCGCCCGTCAGGATGTGGTGATCTTCCGCAACGACGCTGAACCGGAAGCTCGCAAGCTGTTGTACGTTGCGTTGAAGCCGGACGGCACCTTCGTTTCGGCGAACCATAAGCTGAAGTGAGAAGTGATGGGCGCGGTCGATTGGCCGCGCCCATATTTCTGTCGTCATGAAAATCCGACGGCAACGGTATCCAGCAGGAAGTCGGATCTTCTGATCAAGCCCGGAATTGAACCGTTGGAGCCCTGCGACCATCGGCGGCACCTTTTAGAGATCGATTTCAGCGGACGGCATGTCCATATCTCTCTTATTGCGCACGCTCATCGCTAGGGAAATTATGCCGAATGAGACAGACTAAGTCGTTTCAACGCGAATGGATTGTTTCAATCCTGGTTATGACATTCGCGCTAACGCTTGCCATCGGGATTGGTTTTCTGGCGGGTCATTATATCCCGTCGGCTTCTGACGATATGTCGGAGATCTGTCGAAATTTGCCAAAGAAAGGACCGATGGCGGATTGTATCGCTCTGCGTTCAGCAGTTGCTACTGAGCAGGCGACATTGACAGCGCAATGGAGTCTGCTGATCGCGGTTGGCTCGCTTTGCGCTAGCAGCGCGGCGCTGTTGGGATTGATCAGCGCCTTCAAACAAGGGCAGCGCACGATCGGGATAGCCACCGATGCGAACCGCATAGCTATGGAATATGGGCGGGCGCAGGCCCGCGCATATGTCGTGGTTCAGTCGGTGGAGGCAAAGCTTAGTGAGCTGGGCGATCTGACTGCCAAGGTAACTTTCCAGAATTCTGGCGCATCGCCTGCGCGCCGGTTACGCTGGCTATACAACGCACATATTGTCGCTGTTTATGGCGATAACACTCAGCGCGGCATGATGCTTGGCGATGAACCAGACCTGGAAAGATCTCACTGGCGGCAGGACATACCTTCGGCGGATTCCTGGACATCATCTCCGCTTGGATTGCGTTCTCAGGATGGCGTTGCGGCCCTGCTCGAGAAGGCTACCTTTATCGCGATCACGATAAAGGTTGTGGCAGATTTTCAGGACGTGTTCGGCGAAACACACCGGGAAATCGCCTGTTTTGAAGGACGGGTAAATCCCAGTGAGCGAGACGCGTCATACACAGCGCTACATAGTGCGCATGACAACGCATTGGACGACAAAACAGAATCCCCTGCAGCTTGATCTGCTGCCAGGCACTTGCGAATTTCGCCACTAATCGCGCAGGCGCCGAACCAGCCGTTTCCAGCTTGCTTCACTGTTCATCCAGTTAGGCCGGTCCGGTTGTCGAGGCGTTGGAGCAAATCGTTCAGGCTGTCCCCGACAGAGCGTGCAGCGCAGGTGCGATCCGACGGTTTCCATAGCGGTGTTCCAGCAATGCGCGAGGAACCAGCGGTTGAGTTTGTCAGCATCGATTACTCCTGAGTGGCCGCATCTGCAGATGATGAAAAGATTGACGTTTCGGTGGGCATAATCGCCGAGGTTCCGCAGGGGGACGTTCGCCCCCACGTCAGAGGGGAAGGGTCATCTGCCTGCGATCAAAGTGAGGCGGCTGACGTTCCATGGCCACGATAATTGTTTGGGCCAGTTCTACAGCGGCTTGCTCCCGCAACCGTTCGTTCGGCGCCGTCAGTGCCACTCGTGCCCACCCAGGGGCGTTCAGAAGGCTCTGCGCGAGCCAGAGAGAATCGGGCTGTGTCATGTCCGGCAATATGCGAACAAAAAGAGAACATAGCAAGAGCCTGTTCTTCGGCTAACGAAGTTGATGGATGGGCTTGGACTAGCCGAAAGGGGGGGCGGTCCCTCATCCCGGTGCGGCGACAGGTTACGCTGAGGACGTGCCTATTCCTGTCAGTCGTCGGAAAGGAGAGACGCGAAGCCGTGGATCGTGAATGGCATGGCGGCGTCAGGCACCTTCGCCTCACCTGGAACCTCATGCATGAGTAGCAGCATGCCCTCATGTGGAAGATAGGCGCAGCCAAATCCCTTCTCCCGTCGCTGTTGCGCGGCTTCGAGAACGGCTGCGCGGTAGGCGTCATGAGCCTTATTTCCGACATGCAGCTTGGTTAGATCGATGAAGCCCAGTGCATCGCCATTCGGGCCCTCTTCGCTGACGCCGAAGATCATGGTTTCATCGGGCATTTCGAATCCTCATTTCATTACGCGAACATTAGCGAAGTGTGTTTCCAAGCATGACGACGTCGGCGCGCGGGGCCTCAATGATCATCTGGTCGCGCGCCATTGCGCCTTTAATCGCGGCCTCGACCGCGAGGCATAGCAAAGCTGTGCTGTTCGCTTGCATCTGGATCTGTGCGGCCTTTCGGCTTGATGGCTAATTCGAACTTGATGTCGCTCGCCTGCGAAGCGATCCCGCGAGTAACTGCCTCAGATAGGTAGGTTCCCTCCGCATCGCCCCCGGTGATTTCAGATTCCCGATCGAGGCCATTGGGCACCGGCTCTGGCGCTTGAGAAGCAAGGCGTTCCAACCGCGCATCTAATGCTGCGGCGCCAGGGCCACCGGCTCGCGCTAAAGTAGCCCCTAAATCGATCCCGGCTCGATGGAATTCTGACACTCGCTCATAACGGCCGACGGCTGCCATCGTGATGTCCTTTTGACCCAGGCCGTCCTTTTCCAGTGTTCGGATGCCCATGCTGGATACGAGCTCCTGAGCGGGCTTGGCGATCGCCATGCCTCGGCTGACGCTTAGGACTCCGCCTCGGCCGATCAGTTCGAGGCCACGCGCCTCTTCCTGAGTGGCGACGTCGTAGAGGATCATCCGGGCTTTTTCATTTGGCGAGAGGGCCCCATTCGCCGCCTCGTAGATTTCCGCACGGACAAAGGCGCGTTCGGTCGCCGCAAACCGGTGCTCGTTGAGAGGCATCCCGGCATCGCCAAGGGTCAGGACCGCGCGTTCAAGGGCTGGATCAACAGCGATCGTATCGTCGCGGTAGCGAAGCTTGTCCTGAACGGTCCGAATTTCAGCGGCGGCGCGGACCAACTCAGCAAGCGTCAAAGTCCGGAAAGGGCGATACTCTTCCGCCTGAGGGCCGGTGGCCATCTCCAGCCGCGCCAAATCGAACGCTTCAACGCCGGAAGCCGCGGCTGTCTTCGCCGCAGCGCCTATGGCAGCCGTCGTGGCATTCTGTTGTTCCTTCGGCATCGCGTGCCGTTCAGGCGCATCAGACAGCCATTCCTCAATTACTCTGAAGTCCATTGTAATGCTTCCCTGCAAGACCGGGAGTAATTGTCTCAGACCGATTGGGCAAATTCCAGACCCCCTTCAGCACAGGTTGCATTGGATATGGAACAGGCCGCTTCGAATCCTCCGGAAAGCGGCTTATGCGCCGCAGTTATCGGCGGCGTTGGATTGAACCGATGGGATGACCAGGCTAGTCCAATGGGGGACTATTCTTGATGGACTTCAGCGCTTCCGAGGCAAGATAGAGTTCGTCTTGGGCTGCCTCCCATTCACAGCGGGCTTCATCCCAGCGCCGCTTAGCGATGAGCAGGCGATCTTGCGCTTCCTGTTGTTTATTCCGTGTACGGGTGCGTTCCCTCGTTCGGCTCAGCGGCAACCGATAGACGTCGTTGTCGGTCAGCTTTCGACCGCACGACTTTGGGCTATGTTGATTGCGTATGTGGGCCCATGATCCTTGCAGCTTGTGGACGGAATTGCCGCAGCGCTTGCAAAACCATTCGCGCTCAATGCGATCGGCCCTCACAGCAGCACTCCGATCATCAGGCCGACGAGCATCCATGCGAGGCCGGTCATGACTTGCACGGGATCGCGCCAGTATGCGCGTTCAATTATGGCGGAGCTGCCGCTGGCCACATCCCTGAGATCGTCGCGACACCCGGGATAGGGATATTCCTCATCCAGATGGTTTGCCAGACGTTCGAACGCGGCTTTCTTGTCGGGGGGAATATTCCCGGGCATGCTTTCCTCAATCGCTATCGACTATACGATAGTAATCGTCGGATTTCCCGGCGAGACCCTCGTTGAGCTTTTGCACTGGTTTGCAACAGGACCGCGGGTTCGGATTTGCGGCGGTCAGGCATCGCACCTGGGCGGTGGACGCAGCTGTCACATGCACCCTGCATGGGATATTATCGGCACCGACGCAGGAACGTCGCAGGCGGGCTGAACATTTCTAAAATGGACCGGGATCCACGGAAGGGATGGAGCGGCATGATTATCACCCTCTCTGACCTTTTAGCGGGAATCCGAGAGCGCAAGGCTGCCTTGGGTATCATCGATACCCCAGAGCGTACCGATGCCATGCGCAATAGCGGATCGCGCCGAACAGCGCGCAAGCGTGCTATGTTGGCCCGGATCGAGGAGCGCTCACGCGACGCGGGCGTCGTCTAGGCTGACCAAGCGCCTTGTTTCATGATCTTGGCGAAGCTCATGCGGCAGTAGCCCGCATCATGTATCGTCGGCAAACCGACCTTCCGCGCCCATTTTTGTGCTGACTGGGGAGGCAATCCCATCCTGTAGCCGATCTCGACCGATCCTATGATCTCTGCTGCAGCCTGAAGAACATCCGCTGCGAGATATGCTTTACCGTGGCGACGTATGCGGCCGGTGGCGACGAATTTGAGAAACTGATTGGTGGCCAGGTTGAGTATCTCGCTGGCATCGGCGCCTGATAGCTCATCCTCGACATGGGCACCGGACAACGGGTTTTCCAACATCCGCAAAGTGTCGATGAGTTCGGCCGGGATTAGTATCTGGTGGGACAGGTCCGTCGCCTTGGGGGGCAAACCGAATCGACCATCCGGCCCCAGGAGCCAGGTGAAGATGTCGGCCCATGGCTTGGCGCGACCGCCAATAGCCCTAGCTGCGATTTGTAGCGGAACGCCGTCAACGACAGCGGGATCGGCTTTGGCTTGGATCTTTGCCTCGAATGCCGCCCAGGCCTGCGTGGTGGTATTGCGGACGCCATATCGCGCCTCCCAATAAGGGTGGGTCAGGGGAGCGACCAATCCAGATTGCATCAGCTGCGCTATGGCATAGCGGGGCAACTGAGTTGACTGCGACACAGCGGTCAAAGGCAGACGGTCAGGCTTGGTGCGCGCCAGTTCCTCGATTTCTTCGGGATCATGGAATGGTCTAACTACGCCATGAACTCGCACGTCGGTTAGCTTGAAGACGCCGGCGGCTCGCAGCTTTGCGATGATGGTATCCGTCTCGCGCAGCACGCGCACGGCTGATTTGGCGGAGATCAGTCCAATTATGTCATTCCCCTCGTCGGCCGACGGGAGGTCGGACAGATCAGGGCTTTGACTGAGATCGGGTTGCTCTTGCTGCAGGCCATGTAGAAACATCGCGAACAGGGCTTTGACTCGGGGCGAGGAGCGGCCGATCCGGGCTTGCTTGACGGCGTGCCCCAGCTTGTTCGACCAGTTGTCCCCTTCGCCTGGAGTTGGAAGTAGCTGGGCTGGAACGATGGGCCATTGGCGCAGCAGCGTTACAGCGTCATGAAGCGCGCTGACGACCGCCATTGTAAGGTCAGGATTGGTCAGCCATTTTCCGCGCAGTTGGTCGTTTAGCCAGGGGGAGAGCTTCAAGGCCAAGTCGGCAATGTCGTGCGGCTCCAAACTCGCAATCGGGTCTGGAAGCTGTGATCGTGAAGCGGCCCGTACATCGGGATCATGGCTGAAGAGGCCAGCATAGATGCCCAAATTGCCGCGCATCTCGTGAGGGATGAACTCGGCTTGTCCCTCTCGGAGATCCGCGCTGCAGACATCTTGGTCGCAGGTGGCAATGCCGTTGGCGTAGCGCCACCGCTGGGTAACGCCGCATTCGTGACACTCACTGCGCAAGACCTGAAAGGTTTCCGGGCAGAATGGGACGGAGGCCAACTGCCAAATCGCACGATGATGAGCCGATAGGGCAAGGCTGGCCGGTGCATATCGGCGGATGGTGGTTCTCAGTTCGCTCTGCCACGCGCGTCCACCAAACCAATGTATGATCGCGCTGCCTTCTTCTGGACCGTGGGCATGGTGCAGTAATTGGGGGTACGGCACCACCAGAATGTCAGCCAGCGCCGGTAGCTGTTCGGCGTTGGTTGTGGCCGCCGTCGGCTTGTTGTCGTAAACCCAGCCAGCCTCAGACAACAGCGTTCCTGTCCGTGGATACCCGTTCTCGGCAGTCACACGGGCGACAAGGCCCATGAGACTTTCGCCAGCGATTGGCGCGAGCGGGTATTTCACTTGGCTCAAGCTTCGATCTCCACGAACGGATTATAGTCGATGAAGCTATGGGCAATGGCCCAGCTGTTCACTGCCATGGCGAGATCGTTGCGGGTAATCGCATGCCGACCTCCACGCACGACATTTATCGCCGCCGTTTCCACGATGCGGCAGGTGCGGCCGATGATTCCGCTGCTTGCGAGGCAAAGGGGGCGAGCGATGTCCTCTTCGACCAGGCCGCTGGCGACCTTCATGATCTGCTTGTCGACCATGGCGGCATCGAGGTCTTCGACGAAGTCCAGGAATAGGTCTCGATCGTCATCCGCCCACCAATCAAGGGGAGGAAGCGTGAGGGGAGGGAAGAGCCGGCCGTTCAACTCGTGGCTGGACTGGAACAGCTTGTCCGCGTCGTGGGTGCCGAAAAAGGCGATAGGAACAAGGCCAGAATCAAGGAACGTCTTCAGGCTATCCGTGACATGGTTTGCGGCCGATGACCGGCGCGACAGATGTTGGATTTCATCGATGACGAGCAACTGCACGTTATCCCGTTTGATGGCTTGCACGGCGCGCTTGTGCAGGTTGGGTTCGGTGCCGCGGTCATAAAAGGGGTCGTCCAGGGCCTGCAGGATGGAAGAGAATAGCGACCTGGCGGTGCCAGTGCTCATGAGCTTAACGATCAGGACGGGCCGGCTGCCTTCTGGAAGTTCGCCCAGGCGTTCGATGCCGTCCCGGAAATGTTCGGCTGCTGTCGTTTTGCCGGAACCGCTTTCAGCCAGGAGGGTGATGCCATATTGCCGCTCGCCACGGGTGGCGATGCCAGAGCGCCGGACCTCATCCAGCCCCGCAATGATGGCCTCTTGGCGAGGATGAACAATCTTGATCTGGCGGAACGCGCTGCGGGCATCTGCCACGCGCTGAGACCGGGCAGCGGCTTCATTCGGCCGTACAATGGGCGGGTTTGATGTGGTGGTAGTCATGTGTTGCCTTTCGGGTAGGGGTTAGAAGTAGCTGCTGTCGTTCGAGCGCTTTTTGCGTTCACGGCGTGGTTCGGGGTCGGTGGTCGACGCGTCCGGGGTGGGTGGCGGCGCAGGAGCACGCCGGTCGCGCTCTGGCATGTCCTCTGGCGTCGCCTCTCGGGCATTGGCAGCTTTCGCCTTCTGCCGGTTGCTCCGCCGTTTAGATGCGGTAGGGGCAGCTTTCTGTGGAGCGGGGCGACGAGACAGGGTGTCGGCATCGTGCATCTCGTGCTCGATCACGTCTGCATAGATGATCGGGATATCGACCGGTTCGGGGCGCTCGCGCTGCAGGCTGGCGAGTTCACCGGTGATGCTGCGGATGCGCTTGTTTTCGTACAGCTTGGCCAGAAGCTTGCGTTCACGCTCCTTGGCTTCGGGCGTCAGCTGGTCGATGGCGTCGAGAAGCTCGGCGCGGCAGGCGTCACGCCATTCCCGTGAGTTGAAGTCGGCGGCTTCCGCCTTGGCCTTCTCACGGATCTGCTCGTGCATCCACAGGCTGATCGGCTCGTCGGTATAGCCGGCCGTCTGGCAGTACAGCTCGACGTCCTGATTGGTTTTGCGGTTGATCACCCAAATCTTGCGCAGATCGTACGGGTCATAGCGGAACGACACCGTTGCAGTGGCATTCTTCAGGCGCTGACGCTTGCCTTCCAAAGGGACAAGATCGGCGAGCAGGTCAGGCACGGCTTTATAATCGCCGAAGCGCAGGCCATTCCACTCGATGCCAGCGTGGGTCAGCCGGTGCGAATTGATCTTGGGGAGGAGGGCCTTCTCGAAGATGCGAGGGTCACGCGGTAGAACGATCCCGTACTGGGCGGTGCCCTGTTTCCAACAGAGCAGAGGCTGTTTCTCGTTCAGGCCGCCATGCGGGGTCGTGTGATAGACCGCGATGGCGAACATGATGAGTGCCTCGAGTTCGTCGAGCGTCAGCACGGCATCCACGGCGGGGTCGTAATCATACTCGCGGGAGAGGGCGATCGGCAGATGGGCGCCGGCCACCTTCGATGACACGTAATTGTGGATGGTGAGGAAGATGCGCTCAACAAGGGCTCGTTCGCGCGGCTTTTTCCGACCACTGATGCGGATCGTTGCACCGGTCGCCTTGCTCATGCTCTCCATATCGTGGCTGCGGAATTCCATACCGCCATCCACGTGATATGTGCTGCATAGGCCGCAGACGTCCTGGGCTTCAGGGTGCTTGTTCTTGATGATCGGCGGCACGATCTTGGGCAGAACAGACCGGCGAAGCAACTCCGACACGGTGGCGTATGATGGAGCATTGAAGGACAGCATGTGCGAGAGCACGACCCTGCTGAACCCATCAACAAGTGCGGAGAAAGTGGGGCGGCCCAGGATGATGGCGCGTTCCACGTCGATGACGAGGAGAGCGGGTATGGGTGTGTGATCCATAAGCCCGAATTCCAGAGGACGCTCCGCCTCATGGCCTTTCCCTGCGCCACGCCACCGAGAGTAGGCCGCCTGTTTGCCGTGGCGGGCCGCAACCGTCTGTTCGCACTCCAGCTTTTTGATATCGCGATATGTGGTGCTCATGCTCACCGGGAGGAGCGGCTCCGTAGGCATCTCGTATTCGAGCGAAGTGCCATCGTTAACGCGGCTAATCTCGGCGTTGGTCAGCACATTGATATCGGTGACGCTCTTCTTCGACACATAGTAGGTCAAAGCCAGGCGCTGGCGGATTTCCATGCGGATGCCATCTTCATCATAGCAATGGTGCCCCTGGGCGCTTGTGGCCTCACGAGCATCGCGATCGCCAACTTTACCGCGCTCCCGCATCCAGCGTTTCACGGTGTGCGGATTGGGTGCCTCGCCATATTTGGCGTGCAGCTCGGGTGTCCAGTGCTCGGCAAATCCCGCAGAGATTGCCTTCACGCCGGTCATTACGCCGTTCCGGTCGAGCAGCCGTAACGTTGCCAGCCGAAGTGCGCTTTCGGGATCGAGTTCCTCACATTCGGCGGGCGTGAGATGTGATTCAGCGATCTTGTTCTTGGCCGGGGACTGCCCACGCTCTGCCATCTGGAAGAATTGACCGTTCTGAAGCAGCGTCCGGAAGCGATCCTGGTCCATTGGACGGACGACGCCGGCGTCATCGAGATATTCGACGGGCTTGCCTGTGGCAGCATGTTCGAAGTTCAGGCGTGTGCCATATCCATGTGATGTAAAAACACAGGGTTGACCTTCGATACTGTATAGCTGATTGCGTTTGAGCTTATAGGGGAAGTAATTCACGTATCTCTCCCGAGATTTGGGTATTCTGAGGGCGCGCAACATCCATCAGCAGTAGATATTTCTACGCTGCGAATGGCATTGCTTCTGTTGTGATGGGTGCCTGCGGGTTCGTCAGGCAGTTATGATTTCACTCTAGGTCATGGTTGAATCCTTCCTAGGGTATTTGATCTATGATCAGATGAAGCTGACAGGCATCTCATCGATGAGAGGCTGCGTGAGATCGAGCGACACGATGCGCCTCACCAGCATGGCGAAAGTGATTGCCCGCCCTTGGACAAAATTTCCGGGCGCCATCAGCTCAGCGAATTCGCCCAACCGCATGTCATCGCCTTTGCTGCGGAGGCTTTCGACGAGCCGCTTCTGCGACGATGAGATGGCCGTGCGGCGCATTGAGCTGGCGAGGCGTACGTTGAAGCGGTGGCGGCTATTCTCGAAAATTTCGGAACCGAAGGTGATACGGAACTCATGGCCCACCCGGCGGCAAATCTCGGCGACGCCGGCGAGTTTCAGCCGATATTCTGGATCTCGGAGGTCCGCATCGTCGCCTTTGACTTCGACGACCGCCAGGCGACCATCGGCGTCCAATATGTCGACGTCACTGGTGTACCGCTCCTTCCTCCGCAGGATGAATTCGAAGCGGCGAGCCTCTGATTGGTAGTGGACGACATTGGGGTCCGTCTCGCACCGCTCGATCAGTGCAAGCTGATGCAGGCTCTCATAATGCTGTGTGCGGCCGACCTTCACGGAAGGGTACCAGCCGCTCGCATGGTGCGTTCCGCCAGAGACTGTTCGGAGCGATCCATTGTCGTTGGCGACCACGATGCGAGCCATGGTGTTGACCAGGCTGTTGTGCTTCCTGAGCAAGGTTTCGGCGCGCAACCGGCCAGCGGAGGGTTCGTATGACGGGTTGCGCAGCATGAGGTTGATAGCGGCGCGAACGTCGATCTCAGCCAGTTCTTCATATGCGTCAGTCATTCCAGAACGTCCAGCCGCGACGGTTGCTGTTGGGCCACTTGGAGCGAGAGCGACTCCACGTCTTAACGCGCTGCTGTCGTTCAAAATGTCGGATGATCTCGATCAGATACTCTGTATAAACGATTGAAACGAGGTTGTTTCGATCTGCACTTCGCGGTTTGGTCGTCATCGCACTGTCTCCATGTTGGTCACGATACTGTGCATTTAGGAACGCTAAAATGACCGTGATGGCAACAGGAATGTGGTTTCAACTGCACAGTATCGTGACCAACTCACTTGACGATGAGTGCCTTACTGTTCTAATAAGTCATGGATGAACAGTAAGAAAAACGGCACGCGCGACGTTGGTTCGGACCGGTCGGCCCTCGAAACTGACGAGGAGTTGGTCAAACGGCATGCCGCTTCAGGCTTTTCTGGCGAATCAGAGTACGCCCTGTTCCTGTCTCTGGATGATTCTAAGCGGGAGGCGGTGATTGCCAGACTGAGGACGATGGACCTCTATCTTCGCGACGATGACCCCATGCCCGTGGGCGACGCGTGCAGCGCGCTCGATATGGAGCAGCGCAATTTTTACCGACTGCTGAAGAAGCTGAAGGATCTGGGCCCAACACGAGGTCTGTCACCGAGCTTCCGGGTGAAGGCTGTCGCGGCACCAGCACAGAAAGGCTTCGCACCCGTTGCCGAGCGTGCGCTGCGCTGGAAACTGCAGCATGAGCCCGCGGCTTCGCCCGCGTCGATCATACGCTGGATATTTGAATCCTGCGCGGACGCGGGCGAGGCGCCTCCGTCCGCATCCTCGATCCAGCGACGCATAAAGGTACTCCGCCGGGAAGGTGTCGCAGAGCCGGCGGCTGGGGCTGCTGGTCTTCAGATCCTGGTGGACCAGACCGCAGTCGATGTGATGGTTCAGATCAGCGGCCGGGTGGAATTGGCTACGGCTACGTTCATTGTCGATACCAGCTCTAGGATGATCCTTGGATTGGGGGTGGGCGATCCGCTGATTCCGGAAGACGGGCTTATGCGCGCTACCCGCAATATGGATGACGACCTCATGCGCCATCTCGTGCAGCACACGCAGGTGCATTTCGATCGCGTGGAGTCGATCGACTTTATCGCGCCTCCAGGCGGGACGCGGCAGAGCAAGCAGTTGCAGAAGCGCTTTCGGGTCTTCAACCGCCGAGTGTCGTTTGACATTCATGCAGGTGGGAAATGGCGTCACGGTACGCAGCTGGTCCGTTACTTGGGCGATACGCTGGGGCCATATCAGTTCAAGCCGCGATTTACGGAGGAGGGGGCTCCTTTCAGCAACTCGATCAGCGAGGGGATTGAGCAAGAGGTTCTCGAGCGGGCGCTGCTCGTGGAGGCGATGCGCTGGAACGAAAGCCAGTGGCAGCGGGCGGAGCCGACGGTCGAGAAGTCTCAACGTATGCGTGAAGAGCGGGCGAGCGCGATCACTGCCCTGTTCCGTGATGTGGTGATGCGGCCAGAATTTTGATCAGCGACAGCGAGTTAGATTGGCCCATAGAGCCGTTGGCGATCTAGTATGTCATTTTATTTGGGCCAATGCGGGGTTTTTGTTCTCCTTCCTATGGCCCCACAGCTGATGTATCTGACGTCGGGCGGAGTGGCGTCAGTTTGCGCGCGATCGCGGCGCGCAACCGCTCGCGGCTCATGGGGCGTTGCGCCGGAAGGGCTGCAGTCAGAAGATCGTCAACTCTCGTCACCCATGCGCGCTCACTGGTGAGCATGTCGCCATGACGCAGTTCGTGTCGTCCGTGCAGGATATTGAGTGCTTGCGACTGAATCTTCGGCGGCCATCCAAGGACGCATTTGACGAAATATTCTGGAGGTAGGGCGGCGAGAATCGGCTGATCAAAATAGGGGGCCGAGCGAACGTTGTTGACGACCATGTCGAGCAGGACCTCGTCAGGCTCGCAAGGAAGCCGGCGTATCAGCTCGTGCGCTATTGTGAGGTATTTGGAACGGAGCACGCGGTTTGACGCCTCTGAATAGGCGTCGGCCAGTGTGCGGTATTCCGGTGTCGTCTCGTCAATCACGCGGGTCTGGAAAAATGAGTTGTCGCGGTCGAATGAGCTCCGATCGATCTCGGCGATCTCGCCCGCGTCTTCCAGTTTCGCTATGTAAGCTAGTCCCTCGTCGACAACCTGCTGTCGGTTGCGGTCGATCAGGCCGAGGGTGGAGAACCAGAGCCGGATACCGAAAAGGTGCATCAGCTGGCCCCGGGCCTTGACGGATCCGGAGGCGAATGCATGTTCCACCTGGGCGGCTACGATGTCGGCCTCGTCGTCGTCACCGTAGAAGGTATGGTGCGCGCGATGCCAGAGCGGCTGTTCTTCTGGCTGGAGAAAGTCGCTGCTCGCATCGAGGCTGGCGCGGATCGCGTCGCCATCTACATCGCCGCGGAAGAGCATGCCCGCGAGGACGCCGACCGATATAACGATGTCGTCGAAGTCTATCTGCTTGTAGCGGTCATCGATCTCATCAGCCGCAGTCGTCTTTGCGCTAGCCTCTTTGTGGAAGATCCGGGAGAAGGTGTTGCCGACGAGGCGCTCCAAGTCGGCTTCGACCATTTTTCCGGCACGCCTCTCCATTGAGGTGGCCAGCACGCCCCTGAGCGCCTTTGTCATGCTGGGCGACTTATCCCAGTGCCGTTTCTCGAAGTGCCGGGACAGCTTTTCGAAGTCCCACATGGCGTGTTTCAGCGTACGCAAATTGCCGCGACCGCCTTCGGCATGTACGGCGAGAACGACGTCAGCATGCTCTTCGAGAAAGTCGCGGGTTCGCTGGTCGCTAATCAGAGTCAGAAAGGAAGCGAACGCTGCTTGCGTCTCTGGCAGAACTTCCAGAGTCTGCCCGATCAGCTTCTCTTTGATTTCTAGGTAGGTCTCGTCGCCCTCCATCACCTTCGTCTCGTTCGCGACGATGATCGCCTTGAGCTTCTCGTGCTCAACATAGGCATTAACGAAGCCAAGCACTTCGCTCACGGGGATGCGGCAGCGCTCCAGGTCGTCGAATACCAGCAGGCGGCCGCGCGGATCGTCGAGGCCGGTGCGCAGGTCAAGTTCAGGTAACGAAGGGCTGATGGTGCCGTCGTCCTTGCCGTCGCTGTTCAGGTCAATCTTGAAGGCAGCCTTCAGCAACCCCTTGGAGACGGCGCCCGCCAGCTTCATGCCGGGATGTGAGAGGACGGGATGGAGTTGGCGGTAGAACTCGTCCTCGATCTGCGTGACTGACGTCATGCCATAGAGGCTGACGTAGAGAGGCTTCGCGCTTGTGCCTGTGAGGAAGTTTTTGATAAGGTGGGTCTTGCCCGAGCCCCATGGACCACTGACCAGCACTGCGTAGTCGAGAGGATGGGCGGGGTCGACGTAATAGGCGAGGAAGCGCTTGATAGCCGAGTTGACTATGTGTGCGTCGCGTTTCGTTCCCTCTAATTTGTCGGTGGTGTCGCTCATGGCTGCAATATAGATATTGCGTGCCCGTACCGGAAGGCAGGCGAAGACCTCAGCGTGATCTCGAGGCTACAAACGAAAACGGGGCGCTCGACCCGAAGGGAGCACCCCGCCTGCTAACAATTCGCCGCTCTCCCAATTGAGCTACAGACCCCCAATGGTGGATCCGACCGGACTCGAACCGGCATCTTGCGAGGTATTTCGCTAACTGATGAATAACTTTACCAAAAAAGGACGTTAGAGTCAAATGTTATTTCGGATATGTTTTATATTAACGGTGCGTATTTCTAGTTATGGCGCAGTGAACGCATTTATCCAGTTAGGTGCGAGAAGGTGATTTGAAGCAGAATATATCCTGTTCTCGCAGTCTTGGGTCGCACCACCAACTTGCTGATGTATGCGCGGGCGTAATCCGTCCATCAGCAACTTGCCATGGCTATGCTCGAAGGCGACGGGGATCAACCCGTTTGCGGGTACGAATCCGGCGTTAGCAGGCGGGTCTGCCGGCATGCCACACAACGCCCACTCAGGTTTTCCTCGCTTGCGCTGGCTGTCGTAAACCGTCGTCTTGATCTGGCCCCGCGCAGTATGGGCCGCGGCGACGAGCTGGTCGCGCCTGAAGGCTGTGACATCAGTGATCGCGGCGTCGACTACCTCGGGCGCGATATGCGGGAAGTTTGCCTTGAGGTGCTGGGCTTGGGCAAAGGAGTGCTCTACATCATTGAAGGGGGTGAAAACCTCGGTGACACGGGTGACACCATTGCGCTGGCGCTCTGCTGCGGCGGTCGCAATTTCAAAGTCCATCTCGGCCTGCGTCCTGAAGTCGCGGTCCCTGTGCAGAATGATTCGAGCATCCGGCCGCATGTCGGTGATCATGCTGGCGAGCAGGCGGGCGGCGGGCAGGTTCCCGCACCCGTTATAGGAGATCACGGCGAGGTTCTGCGGCGCCCCGTTGGCACGTGCCAGCGCGGTGACGGGCTTTGTCTTCTTATCCTCGGTCATAAGGATTACGGGGCGAGCGGGATCGAAGGCATCTGCGCCCGCGGAGAGCGCTCCCAAGGTCATGAGGATGGGGATCGCCGGCCTTTGGGCTTCGTCGACAGGCACCTTGGCACCGTCGCTCATCCATACAACGGCGGCGTCCGAGTCGTACATAAGCCGCTGGATCAACTGCGGAGAGTGGCTGGCGAACAGAATGCGGGTTTGCGTCTCGGCGGCAACGCCGCGCAGCGCCTCATAGAGCCTCGATTGGCTATCTGCGTGCAGATGGGCATCTGGCTCGTCGAGAAGGAGGAGCGGGGGAGCGTAGAAGCATGCGTAGGCGATGATCTGGATCACCTGCAACATGCCGGTCGACGCCATGTCGAGTGTGACACAGGAATCGGTCGCCTCGACATCTACTCGCACATAGCGGTCGCGTTTTGGATCGTGGGCCACGACGACCCGGGTGCCCGGATAGCAGCGGTCGAGCAGGGTGCAGAAGGTCTTCCACCTGCTTTCGGGCAGCACGCCGATGTCGCGGTTATGGCTCCATGCGGCCATAGCCATCTCGTCGAGATCACGAGTAAACAGGTGATCGAGCACAGTGCGCAGATAAAGGTTCGCATCGCCGTGCATCACAGCGGCGTCCATTGCGCCCTTGGTCCGCCATTCTTCGCGCATCGGTATGCCGGAGAGGCCAGGCGTCAGGATCGAGAACGGTTGATCGGGATTGGCCAGCACTGCGGCCAAGTCGTCGTCGCCAATCCGGTTGATAGCGATGTTGGCGTTCTTGCCGCGCCGGACCTCGATCGTCAGCTCCTTGGCGACGTTCGTGTCCAAGTCCACCCCGCTGTAAGTGATCGAATATCCGAGTTTCTGAGTGGCGGGGTCGCCTCGTCTCAGATCGAGCAGGTGTTCGGTTGGACGAAATAGGACATTGTCGTTTGACACAGTCCCGGCAAAGTCCGGGGTTCCGTCGGCCTTCACATTGCGTAGGGCGGCTTGGAGTATAGAGACGCCGAGCTGCGCGGCTTGAAGCGCGCTGCTTTTGCCGCTGGTGTTGCCACCAACGAGAGCAGTAACCGGCTTCAGGTCGATAGTGAGCACCTCAATCCGTTTGAAGTGGCTGATGACGATCTTATCGAGCCGAATCCGCATTCATGCCTCTTTCCCTGACGCGCAATTGGACCGCGATCACGTTCCAATTGCAACGCCGTTTCCGTGAGCACGATAGCGCCGCGGTTGTCCGGCCTACTTCAGCATAGGGTCGAAAATATAGGCCGTTCTATCCTTGTCCGATTTCGATGAGCAGCGCTTCAGCTTCGTCAACTCCCGTGAGAGTTAGTCTCTCAACGTTATTGATGAGAATGCCGTCGTTGCGGTTGGCAACAACATCACCGACCTGGACTGCTCCGGAGAGCGGCACGAGATAGCCAAAATTGCCTGCCTCAAAGCGGTAATCCGCAATGCCGCCGTCGGCCAGCACAATTCGCGATAGACGGGCATTGGCTCGCATGGGCAGTGAATTGCCTTCATTGTCGAACCCGCTGGCCAATGTAATGAACTGCCCCGGTTCACCATCATCAGCGAACCCTTTCGTGACGGAAAAGGGCTCGCCACTAGGCTGGTGGGGCATAAGCCAGATCTGGACGAATTCGACGGGGTCGCTTTCGTCTGGATTGCCCCGCCGGATAGAGACACCGGTTCCAGCGGACATGATCTGGCAATTGCCCGACTGGAGCATGCCGACATTGCCCAAGCTATCTTCGTGATAGAGGAACCCACTGGAGACGTAGGTCAGTATCTCGGTATCGGTATGCGGAGTTTGCGGCAGGGCAGCGCGGGGAGAGATCGTCTCGTGGTTCCACATGATCATATCGCCCCACTGCATCGGATGTCCGCCGCAGCTCTCAGGCCCGAAATGCTGAAGGCTTTGGAAATGATCCAAACGGAAGCTGCCGAAGTCGCGGGAGGGGCGTAAGGTGATCATCAGGGTTCCAGTGCGAATATGTATGGCTAAAGCGGGTTTGAAAAAAACCAAACTGGCTTTGGACAGGCAGTTGCTATGCAAACGCGCTGCATTTCCGGGTGGACGCGCAGCTAGACGCTGGCGTTGGACAAAACCTTGCCCACCCTGCGACCCAAAGCGGCCGCATGCGCGGAGAGACCGCGCGCAAGGATGTTGATTGCGTTGTTGGTGCCTCGTGGGACATCGGCGCCGCAGGCACAGATGTGCCGGTCAGCATCGTTACTTTCAGAGGTTGGTGATCCGCATGCATTGCACGTTTGCGTAATGTGTCTCGGATCGACAACGACGACTTTGCCACCAGCCTTTTCAGCTTTGTAGCGGATCATCTCAAGAAGGCGCTTTGGTCTTGGCTCGGCCAACACCTGACCGTTTTCTCGTGTCGCGATTGCGCCAGCGCCGTCTGATGGGCGTCGTGTGCGTGTTGGTCGGGGAAATTGTTTGAGCGCGAGATCTTCGACCACGATCGTCTCAAATCGATTAGTGATCGCCGCCGAGATCTGATGCAGCCGCGTGGAACGGAGGTTTATCACGCGTTGACTGGCGCGGTCTTGGCGTTCGCGCAGCTTTTTACGTCGGCGGGAGTCTTTCTGGCATCTTGCCAGTGCCCGGTAGGCCCGACGCAACGCGGAACTCTGAGTGGTCTTACGGGGTGTGTCGTCGAAGAGAGAGCCATCTGACAGCGATGCTAGTTGCTCTATGCCGAGACCGAGGCCGCATGCGCTACCGGGTTTCTTATGCTCTTGATCGCCGACTTTGCAATCAACCAGGATGGCAACATGCCATTGGCGGGCTCTGCGGGTGAAGGTGAGTCTGGTGAGGCGAGCGTCAGCCGGCAAAGGGCGATGCATGCGCATGCGCAATTTCCCGACGATGCCATCGACCGTTAGGTAGCCGTCGGCAATAACACATCCTCGGACGCCATGGACGCCAAAACTGCGCCAGCGATCTTCGGAGCGAAAGCGTGGGAACCCGGCGTTGGGGTTAGCTCTCAGGCGGTCGCGATACTTCGCCATCGCGGTATCGACGCAGCGCAAGGTCCAGTTGTTAATACCCCAAGGCAGAGCAGTATGCTGGCGGTTGGCCATTCGATAGGCAGGGAGAGACTTCGTATCGTCTTCGTATGTGAGATGAACGCCGCGCTGGAAGGCTGTGCGCCGGTTCTGTAGTGCGTCGTTGTATAAATTTCGCTGCAGCTGCAGGATCGAGGCCAAGCGCGCATGTTGCGCCCTGCTTGGCTCGATCGGAAATTTATACTGCAAGAACATGTGCTTGCATGTGACGCGCAAAAGTTAACGCAAGGTGGATGTTCGAAGATCAATCAGGCGGAAGGGGGAATGATCGTTGGGATCCCATTCAGTCAGCGCGCTGCGACAATCTCACCTGCCGCTAAAGTGCTACCTGGTCGGGGACAGAGGTCGGGCATAGGCGAATTCAATTGGCGTTGATTTCACTGGCCCCTTGGTAATCGCTTGGATCGCTGCCGCGGCTGGTACGGCGGGCTCGGCCTCGCGATTGATCTGCAGGCCAGCGTGATAGCGCTCCAGAAGCAGAGCAACGGCTGGACGCACGACAGGCAGAGGCAGAGTTTCGCGAATCGCGAATGGGATGGAAGGATTGCGGCGGGGATTGAGAGGCACGCGGCCGAGCTTGGTGCCGAACATAGCAGTGAGGGCCAATCCTGGCCGACGAGAATCTACCTGAACGTCTGACTGGGCGATGCCGAGTGAGCGTAACTGGGCTTTCGTGCGTGGGTCATCGATGGGAGCGCTGCGATAGGTTACCAAAGATGCGCGTGCGGGTGATGCGGAACTCGTCTTCTCAGCTGCCTCGGTGACCAACTGGAGGATGTCGTCGGCAGTTGGCCGATCTGCAGTCACCACATGGGCAAGAGCGATACCACGGCTGACGTCGATGAACGCGGTGAGGACAGCGTGATAGGGGATGTTATCGGGGCCATCGACCGCCACATCGAGTGGCGACATATCGATGGCGTAGTCGGTATTCATGCCGGTGTAGGACGCGATATCGGTCACTTCCATGGGCAGATTGAGTCTCGTGCGGACTGCCCGTTTGCTTGGTGGACTTATTTTACGCTTCTCGCACAAGGCTTCGGCGGCAGACTGGATCGCCCCTGGCCGAGCGCCCGGGCCGGCGTGCGCGATGGCTTCTTCGAGAGCTGCTCTCGTTTCAGCAGGAAGCTGACGGGGGTAGTTGGACAGAACCTGATCGTTCAGTTGGAGCGAGTCCTTGTACGCCCGAATGATCTTGAAGAAGTTGCGCTCCTTATACCCCAGCCGAGTGGCGGCAGCGGTAACAGCTGCTGCCATTCGCCGACTGCCCTTCCTGGGGAGCTCTTCAACTTCCAGAGCACGCCGGTAAGCTTCCGGCCACTGCTGAGGCGTGAAGGTCACCATGTAGTGGGCAATGCGATCTTCCATTTTTCTTCACTCCTGAGTTTCGAGGAGCGAAGCAGAGCGTATTCAGAAAATTCAGGGCGTCACTGAGGCCAAGCCATTGAGGTATGTGCCGATGGACGACGCTGCGGCTGTATCAGCCTGATAGATCACCTGTTTTCCCGCACGGCGCGAGGAGACCAGGTGGGCACGCGATAGAATTCCTAGGTGGGAAGATAGCGTGTTTGCAGCGACATTGAGGTGGCGCGCGATTTCTCCCGCCGGCAGGCCTTCAGGCGCCCGGGCGAGGAGGCGGTAGATATCATGCCGAGTCGGTTGCCCCAGCGCAGCCAGGGCCTCGACCATTGCTGATGAGTCCATGGACCAGACTATCAGCGATCCATCCCAACCGGTCAAACGGTTAGTGACGGACAGATCCGTCAGCCAAACCAACAATGTACCGGCCGATGTCCGTTTCGACGTCCGTTGGAACAGCAAATCGGACACCGTTCAATTCTATAATTCCAGAATCATTGAAATGAATGTACAAGTCTGCAAGTGGAGCAAGCGACTCGCGCAGGCTTCTTTTGAAAAGGATGGTGACAGAAAGGGTTTCGCAATGCTGACGCATGAGATGTACGAACAGAGAATAGCTGCACGGACCCAGCGCTCAGCGCTGGATTACTTTACCACTTCAGCTCTGTTGGGACGCCCTGATCCGCTAGCCAGCGATAGCCCCGACGATGTGTCATTCGATTTGACCTACAAGATGGTCGATCGCCTTGTGATCGCGGCCGTTGAAACCGGCGCTCGGTTTGAGCGTGACAGCTTGCCGTCCGATCCATTGGCCTGGCTGTATAGCCCGCAGCCTCCGTTTGACGGGGCGCGACCGCTGGAAGCCTGTTTGACCGCGCCGGGGTTGATGAGGTGCATCATGTTCCACTCGCTCGATCTGGAACTGGGCATGCCAAGTGATCTGGTCGATCAAATCCTCTGTCGTGACGCGGGCATGACCGGAGAGACGGTGTCTGGGGGGCTATGGAATACCGATAGGGACCGGGACAGTGTCGGACATGGTCGAACGCTCTACACCGCGACGATCGTCGATGTGCAGGTGGGTCAAATCCATCATGTCTACCATGCGATGATGGCCTGCGATCTCGCCGAGGCGAGAGGATTGCTCAGACTTCGTTATGGAAGACAGTTGGCGGACCAGGCTGAGGTCCGCAGAGGGTACGACGCGAGCAACCCGCTGGCGGTCTCTATGGTGTCGGACGCGATGGGGGCGATTTTGGCGATGGTCGCCAGCAATCCTCAAAGTGCGTTGGCTGAAGGGCTCGACCTGCAACTCGAATCCAGGTTCGCGCCGTAGAGAGGCGCGCAGGCCATGATGGTCGTCACGATCACAATCTGGCCGGGTGGCGATGAGGCAGCGTCTTTCGATATCGCGCAGATGAAGATCGAGAACGAGAGCAGGCTGGCCGACGTCAGCGATTATACTGCTCGGATCGTCCAGTGCGAAAACCGCCGACTAGGGGTGCAGGGGATAGATACCCGGGTGCAAATATCGTCACATCCTCGCCGGGATGGGCCTTGGACGTTGCTCAAGAGAATACTCGATCGGGTCGATTTGCCGTCCTGAATGGGACGTTCCTAACTCCTCGCTGACGGCGAAAACCGCCTACTTCGCTACACCCTCTAAAACCGAAACGGCCGAAATTGGCCATTCTCGCCGCTCAGAGGATCACGAAAATGAAGTAAAGGAGCAGACTTGCTGACAACCGAAACCTGATTGGCGACCCCGGCAGGATTCGAACCTGCGACCATCCGCTTAGAAGGCGGATGCTCTATCCAACTGAGCTACGGGGCCGTGCGCGGGAGCGATAGCGGGGCTTGCGCCGCGGCGCAATCTTTCGCAGCCGTTGCAATCGTGTGTCGGCGGGATATGCACCGAAGGATGAGCGACGCGGGCATCCGGAAAATCGACGCGACCGTGCTTGGCGCACGGCCGCTGCGCTATTATGATTTCTTCATGGCGGCCTTCGTCGCCATCTTGCTGCTGTCCAACCTGATCGGCGCGGCCAAGCTGTCGTCGCTGGGCGGCGTGACCTTTGGCGCGGGCATCCTTTTCTTTCCGCTCGGCTATGTGATCGGCGACGTGCTGACAGAGGTCTATGGCTATGCGCGGGCGCGACGCTGCGTCTGGGCGGGCTTTGCCGCGATGCTGTTCATGGCGCTGATGAGCTGGGTGGTGGTGGCCTTGCCGCCGGCCGAGGGCTGGCCCGACCAGAAAGCCTATGAGGCGGTGTTCGGGAGCACCTGGCGGATCGTCTTTGCCTCGCTTTGCGCCTTCTGGGCGGGGGAACTGGCCAACAGCTTCGTGCTGGCCAAGATGAAGATCATCACCCAGGGACGACATCTGTGGATGCGCACCATCGGCTCGACCGTGGTGGGGCAGGGGGTGGACAGCCTGCTCTTCTACCCGCTCGCTTTCTATGGCGACTGGACCACGACGCAGGTGCTGACCGTGATGGTCACCAACTGGGCGATGAAGGTCGGCTGGGAAGCGGTGCTGACGCCCGTCACCTATGTGGTGGTGAATGGTCTCAAGCGACGCGAGGGGCTCGACGTCTATGATGCGGGCACCGACTTCACCCCGTTCCGCACTCGGCTCCAATAGGCTGGAGCCAGTAAATTACGTAATCTAAAGAGAGTCTTTACCTTGTTGGGCGCAGGAGGAGGCGACAAAGTCAGGAAAGAATAGTCGCCCATCGTGCCCATCGCCTCCGCCCAGTCCATTGTTCCTGATCGCGATCCCGTGATGTCCCCGGATGCGATCTGCCGGATCGACCGCCTGACCCATGTCGCGCGGGCGCTGAGCCAGGAGGCGCAGACGATCCAGGCCAATCTGGCCAATGCGGAGCGCCGGTTTCAGGCGACCTTCCAGCACGCGCCGGTCGGCATTGCCCATGTCGCGCTCGATGGCAGCTTCCTGACGGTCAATCCTCGTTTCGAGGAGATTACCGGCTATCCGGCCGCGATGCTGATGCGGCTGGGTTTCCAGCAGATCACCCATCCCGATGATCTGGATGCCGATGTCGCGCTGCTTGGCCGGCTGCACCGGGGCGAGTTGCAGCGCTATACGCTGGAAAAACGCTATATTCGTGCGGATGCATCGCTGATCTGGATCAACCTCACCGTGGCGCTGGTTCGCGATGAGCGGGATGAGCCGGAATTCTATGTCGCCGTGGTCGAGGATCTGTCGGAGATGCGGCAGGCCCATTTCGATGCGATCCATGATCCGCTGACCGGCCTGCTCAACCGGCGTGGCTTTGTGGTGCGGGCGCGGGCTTTGCTGCGGCAGGCAGCCGAGGCGCATCGCGCCGTCAGCCTGATCTATCTCGACCTCGACGGGTTCAAACAGCTCAATGACAGTCTCGGACATAGCGCCGGGGATCGCTGCCTGGTCGATGTGGCGCGGCTGATCGAGGATATGGTCGCCACCCGCCATGTCGTGGCGCGGATGGGCGGCGACGAATTCGTGCTGCTGGTCGACGAGGAAGGCACGGACCTGGGCGAGGCGCTGCGCGTCGGATTGATGACGCTGGGCGGCGCGCATGGCGGTGTCAGCGGCAGCTTTGGCCTGGTGACCTTGATCCCCGACGATGACACCGAACTGGACAGCATCGTGGCGCGCGCGGACGAGGCGATGCTGGCGGCCAAGCGCGCCGGCAAGAATCAGTTGGTGACTACCGCGCTGCTATAATCGGCACGCACGAAATAGAGGCCGTCGGGCGGCGCGTTGAGCGCCAGCCGGGCGCGGTCGCGCGCCTCCAGCGCATCGCGCAGGTCATCGGCGCTCCAGCGGCCCATGCCGACCATCGCGAGACAGCCGACCATCGAGCGGACCTGATGATGGAGGAAGGATCGCGCCTCTGCCCGGATGGCGATGCGATCGCCTTCACGCGAGACATCCAGCATCGCCAGCGACTTCAGCGGACTGGCCGCCTGGCAATGGACCGAGCGGAAGGTGGTGAAGTCATGATGACCCACCAGGATCTGCGCGGCGTCATGCATGGCGTCGGCGTCGAGCGGCTGGATCACCCGCCAGGCAAGCCCCGATTCCAGGGTCAGCGGCGCGCGGCGATTGGCGATGCGGTAGATATAGGCGCGGCCGGTGCAGCTGAAACGGGCATGCCAGTCCGGCGCGACTTCCTCACAGGCGAGGATCGCGACCGGATGGGGCCGCAGTTTCGCATTGATCGCCTCCATCAGGCGGAAGGGCGTCAGCGGCTTTTCGACATCGGCATGGGCGCGCATGGCAAGGCCATGGACGCCGGCATCGGTGCGGCCGGCGGCGTGCAGGATCGCGCGTTCGCCGGTGACGGCATGGATCGCATCCTCGATCGCTTGCTGGACGCTGGGGCCATGGGCCTGACGCTGCCAGCCCATGAACGGACGGCCGTCAAATTCGACGGTGAAGGCGAAACGGGCCATCGGCTCAGGCGTTGACCCGGCTGCCGGTGGGCATGTCGAAGCCGCGCAGCAATTCGCCCGCCGACATCGCCGCCTTGCCGGCGCGCTGGATCAGCGTCGGACGGATCGCGCCATGGCCGCAGCCGATCAGCAGGCTGTGGTCGAGCAGTTCACCCGCAGGCCCGGCATGATCCTCGACCGTGGCGGCGAGGATGCGGAAGCGTTCGCCGCCATATTCGAAGAAGGCGCCGGGAAAGGGGTTGAAGGCGCGCACCTGCCGTTCGACCTGATGCGCGTCGCGGCTGAAATCGATCCGCGCCTCCGCCTTGTCGATCTTGGCGGCATAGGTGACGCCCTCTTCGGGCTGGACCACCGGCGGATGGCCGGCAAGATCGTCCAGCACATCGACCATCAGCTCGGCACCGGCCTGCGCCAGTTCCTGCGTCAATTCGCCGGCCGTCTTGTCCTCGACCGGGGTGACATGCTTGGCGCGCATCGGCCCGGTGTCGAGCCCGGCCTCCATGTCCATGATGGTGACGCCGGTGACATTGTCGCCGGACAGGATGGCGCGCTGCACCGGCGCGGCACCGCGCCAGCGCGGCAGCAGCGAGCCATGGATGTTGAGGCAGCCATGGCGCGGCATCGCCAGGATCGCGCGCGGCAGGATCAGGCCATAGGCAGCGACCACCGCAACATCGGCGTCGAGCGCGGCAAATTCGGCCTGCACTGCCTCGTCCTTGAGCGAGACCGGCGTGCGCACCTCGATACCCAGTTGCTCGGCGCGGGCCTGCACCGGGGAGGGGCGCAGCGCCTTGCCACGGCCGGCCGGACGGGGCGGCTGGCTATAGACGGCGACGATGTCATGCCCGGCCTTCACCAGTGCATCGAGCGCTGGAACGGCGAAATCGGGGGTGCCCATGTAAATGATACGCATAATTTTTCCGCTTCCCGCACCAGCCCGCTCCCCCACCCGGCCACCCTTCAAGATACTGCCGTTGGGTGGCCGGGTGGGGGAGCGGGCTGGCACCGCATTTGAAATCTGCCTGGGGCCTATTTCCAAGATCGCTCTCAAACCTCTTGTCGGGACGACTTGCAAGCCCTTATCTCGGTTCCATGGCATCCCCAGAAATCGAGACGCTGACCCAGGCGCTGTCGCGACTGCCCGGCCTTGGCCCCCGTTCGGCGCGCCGCGCGGTGCTGCATCTGCTCAAGAAGCGCGAGGGCGCGCTGGAGCCGCTGCTGCGCGCGCTGGCGGCGGTCAACGAACGGCTGGTCACCTGTCAGGTCTGCGGCAATGTCGATACGGTCGATCCCTGCGGCATCTGTGCCGATCCGCGCCGCGACGCGCGTGCGCTGTGCGTGGTGGAGGATGTCGCGGACCTGTGGGCGCTGGACAAGTCGCGCCTCTTCCCCGGCCGCTTCCATGTGCTGGGCGGGCGCCTCTCTGCGCTGGAGGGGGTGCGGCCCGAGGATCTGAGCATCGACGCGCTGGTCGCGCGGGTCGAGGCCGGCGGCATAGATGAGGTGGTGCTGGCGATGAACGCCACGCTGGAGGGGCAGACCACCGCCCATTATCTGGCCGAGCGGCTGGAGCGCTTCCCGATCCGCCTGACCCAGCTGGCCCATGGCGTGCCGGTGGGCGGCGAACTCGACTATCTGGACGAGGGCACGCTGGCCCAGGCGCTGCGCGCGCGGCGACCGCTGGGCTGAGGGACGGGCCAAAGGCGGGGACACGCGTCTCCCGAAGTTCACACCGTTATCGGGCTTTCTGGGCGAAATGCGCCGCGAACGCGCCTGTGACGCGTCGGCTTTGCGCCGGTGGCGCGTCACCATCCATGGGGTGGAGGTGTCCAATATGCGCCCGCATCGCCCCTGTGACGCGACAATCGCGCTTCTGCCGCGCACCAGGAACGCCCCTATGGCGCGATCATCACGCGTCGATGGCCCGTGCGCAGCGGGCAATGACAGGGATGGAAAGGTGGGGGGATGATGATCCATCCGGGCAGTGGATCAGACAAGCGGCGTGTAGGACAGGCCGGATGATGGACGGGAAGGGTGGCGGATTTGGGTGGGAACAAGACATAGCCCCTCCCTTCCAGGGAGGGGTTGGGGTGGGTTGCGAGCGCAGCGAGCTTCTGCCCTATCGACCGTAGACCGCCGCTACGCGGCGCACCCACCCCCGGCCCCTCCCTGGAAGGGAGGGGAGTAGGAAACGTCCGCACTTGGTCGTCAGCGGTCAAAACCCGATCCTCGTAATTGCTTTGCTGCGCTTGGAATGACGGGGCGGGCCTGCGTCTCTCAGGCGCCTGCCGGGGTCCGGGTAATGTGCATATGCTGGCGCTGGCGGGCGTGGGCGGGTTCCTGGTCACCCAATATCTCTTCGGTCAGCGAGACATGGGCGAGGGTCAGCATCATGTCCATCAGCCGCTGCTCGGCCGCGTCCAGCGCGTCGATCGGGTGGCGGTCGAGATGAGCAAGGGCGGCGTCGAGCAGGGGGGCGGCCGCCGCGAAGAAGGCGGTGCGGTCGGCGGGGGCGGCATCGCCGCGCCGGGCGGCGCGGGCGATCGATCCGTCGATCGCCCAGCGATCGGCAAAGGGGACGAGCGCCTCGAAGCCGGCGGGGAGGAGCGTGCTCATGCCATTGCCTCCGCCTGCGAGACGGGCCGGGGCGCAGTGCTGGCCAGGTCGGCACGATAAGCCTGCACCCTTTCGTCGACGGCGTTGAAGAGGTGGCGGCACAGCGCCTCCTGCGCCTGGAAATGGATATGTTTGAGCGCGCCGCTGTCGAGGCCGCGCTGCCCCGCCTCGATCACGTCGCGATCCTCGGCATGGATGTCGCGCGCGCTGGCCATCGCATATTCGCGGGCATAGCGGCGGCTGGCGCAGTCATCCTCGCCCTTCCAGTAGAGGCGGATCACGCCGCGCGAGCGACGGGCATCGATCGGCCAGACGGTGTGGGAGAAGGGCTGGGCCGGCGATCCGAGGATGAAGAAATTGGGGAAGAGCGCGAGATAGTCGCGGCTGTGCGGGCCGGCGGTACCGTCGGCCATGGCGAAGCGAGCGGCGCGGCCGAAGGATTGCGCCTGCACCGGTTTGGGCGCGGGGGCGGGATTGGTCCAGATCGTCTGGGTGCGGTGGGGGCCGTGAAAGCCCATCTTCACCGGATAGCCGAAGGGGTTGTCCTCCCCCACGGCGGGTGCGCCCGAGCGGGGATGGATGAAGCGGAGATGGTAGTTTTCCTGGAAATTGTCGTAGGTCAGCTTCCAGTTGGCGTCGATCTCATAGACATATTCGGAAAAGGTGGTGGCCTGTGCCGCCGGGAAGCCGTCGAGCATGGTCGCATAGGGGCCAAGATCGTCGCGCAGGCCTTTGTCTGGCGTGCCGAGATGGACGAAGATCAGTCCGCCGCAGATGTCGAGCGCGACGCGGGGCAGGGCGCAGTCGGCCTTGTCGATGAAGAAACGATCGAAATCGGGGGCGGCGAGCAGCGCGCCATCGGTGCCGAAGGACCAGCGATGATAGGGGCAGGAGAAGGTGCCGCGCCTGCCGCTTTCCTCCTCGACCAGCTGGGTGCCGCGATGGGTGCAGACATTGTGGAAGGCGCGAATCTCGCCATCGCGGCCGCGCACGATCAGCAGCGACACATTGAGCGCTTCGATCTCGCGGCGGATGAAGCTGCCGCTGTCGGGCAGTTCGCAGACATGGCCGATCTGCAACCAGGCGCGGCGGAACACCGCTTCCCGTTCCAGCTCGAACCAGGCCGGATCATGATAGGGGGCGGCGGGGATCGGCGCGGTGCCGAGCCAGGCCAGACTGTCGTCGCTCATGCCCTGAAAGCCGGGCCGTTCGCCGTGCATCATCGCTCTCCGCTGTCTGTCTTTTCGACAGCATGAGCGGGTCAATCTGAATTTGCAACACGATTGTTGTAAATTGTGTCAGTCGTCGGCGATGCCATCCCGGCGCAGCGCCCGCTGCTGTTCCTGGCGGAAGCGGGCGATGGTGGCTTCGGTGTCGAGATCGGGGGCGACCCGATGGCGAAAGACGCGCGGGCCGATCAGCGCGCTGGTGAGCAGCATCACGCAATAGACTTCGGCGTCGATCGGCTCGTCGGGGAAGGCGGCGGCAAGGCTGGTGCCGATGCCCGATACCAGGGCGTCCCAATGCGGATAGCTGGCGCGGATGTCGCCCGGCGCGATGAAATCCTCGATCCACAGCGACATGATGGCGGGATTGTCGAGCACGAAGCGGGTGACATAGTCGATCCGCGCCTGACGCGGCAGTTCCGGGCGGAAGGCGGCGACGATCTGCTGCGAGGACCAGAGCTTCACCGCCGCGACCAGGGCGTCACGATCGGTGAAATGATAATAGATGGTGGTGCGGTTGACCCCGGCGGCGCGGGCGAGGGCGGACAGGGACAGCGCATCGATGCCGCGATCGGCGATCAGCCCGACCGCCAGCTCGATCAGCATCTGGTGGGTATCCTCGAAGGATTTGTAGCGGCGCTGCTGTGCGGTTTCGTCGGTCACGCCCCTTCGCCTAGACCCCGCCGGGCGGGGCGGCAAGCGGCGCGTGGGCCGGCGCCCGTGTCGCTTGAAATTTTCCCCCGTTCCGCCTATGTTTTCGCCATGGCCATTCTTCCGATCCTTGAGGCGCCCGATCCGCGCCTGCGTACCATCTCGACCCCCGTAGAGGCGATCGACGACGATCTGCAGCGTCTGATCGACGACATGTTCGAAACCATGTATGACGCGCCGGGCATCGGCCTGGCCGCGATCCAGGTGGGGGTGCCCAAGCGCATCCTGGTGATGGATCTGCAGGAACCGGAATCGGATGAGGAAGGCGCGCCGCCGGTCAAGAAGCCGATGGTGTTCATCAATCCGGAAATCCTGAAGGAATCGGACGAGCAGTCGGTCTATAATGAAGGCTGCCTGTCGGTGCCCGACCAGTTTGCCGAGGTGGAGCGCCCGGCGGTGATCCGCGCCAGCTGGATGGACCGCGACGGCCGCATCCATGAGGAGCAACTGGAAGGGCTGCTCGCCACCTGTCTGCAGCATGAGATGGACCATCTCGAAGGCGTGCTGTTCATCGACCATCTGTCGCGCCTGAAGCGCGACATGCTGCTCAAGAAGCTGAACAAGGCGCGCCGCGCGGCCTGATCGCGGCTCATTGCCGAAATAGAAAAACCTCCCCGGCACAGCTTGCCGGGGAGGTTTTTCTTGTCCGCATGTGCGGGGCGACGATCAGTTCAGGCCGTCGGTGTCCAGCGCATAGCCGGCCGAGCGGACGGTGCGGATGATGTCGTGGCGGCCGTCGACATTGATCGCTTTGCGCAGGCGACGGATATGGACGTCGACGGTGCGCAGTTCGATATCGCTATCCTGGCCCCAGACGCTGTCGAGCAGACGTTCCCGCGAAAAGACCCAGCCGGGATGCTCGAGGAAATGCTTCAGGAGGCGGAACTCGGTGGGGCCGAGCGGGATGACCTGGCCACCGCGGCGGACCTTGTGGCCGACCGTGTCCATTTCGACATCGGCGAAGGTCAGCGTCTCGCCAGCCAGCGCCGGGCGCACGCGGCGCAGCACCGCGCCGACGCGGGCGACCAACTCGCGGGGCGAGAAGGGCTTGGTCACATAGTCGTCGGCGCCGGTTTCCAGGCCGCGCACGCGATCCTCTTCCTCGCCACGCGCGGTCAGCATGATGATCGGCACATTGGCGGTGCCGTTCATGCGGCGCAGGCGACGGCAGACCTCGATCCCCGACAGGCTTTCGACCATCCAGTCGAGCAGGACGATGTCGGGCGTGTTTTCCTGCGCCATCAGCAGCGCTTCCTCGCCATCGACGGTATGGGCGACCTCGAAATCCTCACGCTTGAAATGCCAGATGAGCAGTTCGGCGAGCGCCGCGTCATCCTCCACCAACAGCATCTTCGCCCGCGCCATGCCTCAATTCTCCTGCTGCTGGGTGCCGCCGCGTTCGCGTTCGGGCAGGGTCTGGCCCGTTGCGGCATAATAGACCATTTCCGCGACATTGGTCGCATGGTCGCCGATGCGTTCGATATTCTTGGCGATGAACAGCAGGTGCGCGCACTCGCTGATCGTCTTGGGATTTTCGACCATATAGGTCACCAGCGTGCGGAACACGCTGTCGTAGAAATCGTCGACCACCTGGTCGCGCTCCACCACCGCCAGCGCCAGTTCGGCGTCGCGCGCGGCGAAGGCGTTGAGCACGTCATGCACCATTTCGGCCGCGACCTGGCCCATGGAGGGCAGCAGCGACACCGGTTCCAGCTTATGCTGGTTGGCGGCGATCAGCGGCACGCGCTTGGCGATATTCTTGGCATAGTCGCCGATCCGTTCGACCACGCTGACGATCTTCAAGGCGGCGATCACGTCGCGCAGGTCGTTGGCCATGGGCGCGCGCAGGGCGATGATCTGCACCACCAGCTTCTCGACTTCCGCTTCCAGCGCGTCGATGCGCTTGTCGTCGGCGACGACTTCGGCGGCGAGACGCTGGTCCTGGCGCTGGAGCGCCAGCATCGCATTCTCGATCGCCGCTTCCGCGCGACCGCCCATTTCGGCGATCAGGCCACGCAGCCGGTCGATTTCCTCGTCAAATGCCTTGATCGTATGTTCAGCCATGTTTCTTCTCTCCGCAGGCATCGATCCTGCAGGGATCGATGCCGGAATCTCAAGTGGCGCGCTTTCCAAGCCGCCAGATGCAAGCATCTGGCTCGAAAGCGCGCGGGATCAGCCGTAGCGCCCGGTGATATAGTCCTTGGTCCGCTCCTGGCGCGGGTTGGTGAAGATGTCGCTCGTCACGCCATATTCGACCAGTTCGCCCAGGTGGAAGAAGGCGGTGCGCTGCGACACGCGCGCGGCCTGCTGCATGTTGTGGGTGACGATGACGATGCCATAGCGACCGCGCAGTTCGTGGATCAGTTCCTCGATCTTGGCGGTGGCGATCGGGTCGAGCGCCGAGCAGGGTTCGTCCATCAGGATGACTTCGGGTTCGACCGCGATGGCGCGGCCGATGCACAGACGCTGCTGCTGACCACCCGACAGGGCGGTGCCGCTGTCGTTGAGGCGATCCTTCACCTCGTCCCACAGACCGGCGCGACGCAGCGACTTTTCGACGATCACGTCCATGTCCGCCTTGCCCGCGGCGAGGCCGTGGATGCGGGGGCCATAGGCGATATTCTCGTAGATCGACTTGGGGAAGGGGTTGGGCTTCTGGAACACCATGCCGACCCGCGCGCGCAGCTGCACCACGTCCATCGAGGGGGCGTAGATATCTTCGCCGTCGAGCGTGATCGTGCCTTCGACCCGCGCCGAGGCGACGGTGTCGTTCATGCGGTTGAGGGTCCGCAGGAAGGTCGACTTGCCGCAGCCCGACGGGCCGATGAAGGCGGTGACATGGTCCATGTCGACATCGATCGACACGCCCTTGATCGCCTGTTTCTCGCCATAGAAGACCTTGACGTCACGGGCCGTCATCTTCGGATTGGCCACGGCCAGGCTTTGCTGTTCTTCGGTCATGGGTGTGATTACCACCGTTTTTCAAACTTGTTGCGCAGGTAGATGGCGAGGCCGTTCATCGCGAGCAGGAAGGCCAGCAGGACGATGATGGCGGCCGAGGTCTTTTCGACGAAGCCCTTCGAGACTTCATCGGACCAGAGGAAGATCTGCACCGGCAGGACGGTGGCCGGATCGACAATGCCGCCGGGCGGCGTGGCGATGAAGGCCCGCATGCCGATCATCAGCAGCGGCGCGGTTTCGCCGAGCGCGCGGGCCATGCCGATGATCGTGCCGGTGAGGATGCCGGGCAGGGCCAGCGGCAGCACATGCTGGAACACGACCTGGACCGGCGAGGCGCCGATGCCGAGCGCGGCATCGCGGATGCTGGGCGGCACCGACTTGATCGCGTTGCGGCCGGCGATGACGATGACCGGCATGGTCATCAGCGCCAGGGTCATGCCGCCGACCAGCGCGGCCGAGCGGGGCAGGTGCAGCAGGTTGAGGAAGATCGACAGGCCGAGCAGGCCGAAGATGATCGAGGGCACGGCCGCCAGATTGTTGATCGACACCTCGATGATGTCGGTCCACCAGCTCTTGCGGGCATATTCCTCCAGATAGAGCGCCGTGGCGACGCCGATCGGGAAGCTGAGCACCAGCGTCACCAACATGGTCAGCAGCGACCCCTTGAACGCGCCCCAGATGCCGACCTGGGTCGGATCGGTGCCGTCGCTGGCGGTCAGGAAGCCCCAGTTGATGCCGGTGGCGAGCAGGCCGGCCTGACGCAGGCGCGCGACCTGCGCCTCGGCTTCGGGCGATCCCTTGCTCTTGGCGGCGAGGTCGATCGCGGTTGCGGCGGGCACGTCGATGGTCTCGGTGCGGGCGAGGATCTTGGGATCGGCCTTGATCGCGTCGCGGATGGCAATCCAGGCGCTCGGCGAGATCATCGCGTCTGCATCCTTGCCCAATGCCTTCTGCGCGACGGCGCTGGTCACCATCGGCAGATTGGCGTTGGCCAGTGCCTCGTCGGTGATGTTGGCCGGATCGAGCAGCAGCGGCGAGGCCGGGAAATCGACCTTGAGGGCGATTTCCGTGCGGGTGAAACCGCGCATGCCGTTGCCGACCATGGTGAAGAGCAGGAAGGCGAGGAAGGCGGCGCTGAGCAGCACGGCGGCCATGCCGGCGGCCTTGAAGCGGCGCTCGGCGGCGTAGCGCCGGGCGATCCGCTTGCGCATGGCGTCCGACTTCCAGTCGGTGGGGAGGGGTTCGGCGCTCATTATTCGTAAGCCTCGCGATATTTCTTCACGACCCGCAGGGCCACGATGTTGAGCAGCAGGGTGACGATGAACAGCACCAGGCCGAGCGCGAAGGCGGCAAGCGTCTTGGCGCTGTCAAATTCCTGGTCGCCGGTCAGCAACTGGACGATCTGGGTCGTCACCGTGGTCACGCTGGCAAAGGGGTTGAGGGTGAGGTTGGCAGCCAGACCAGCCGCCATCACCACGATCATCGTCTCGCCAATCGCGCGGCTGACGGCGAGCAGCACGCCGCCGACGACGCCGGGCAGGGCGGCGGGGATCAGCACGCGGCTGATCGTCTCGCTGGTGGTGGCGCCCATCGCCAGGCTGCCGTCGCGCATCGACTGCGGCACGGCGGCGATGCTGTCATCGGCCATGGAGGAAACGAACGGGATGATCATCACGCCCATGACGAGGCCGGCGGCCAGCGCGCTTTCCGAAGAGGCGCCATGGATGCCGATCATCACTGCAAAGTCGCGCAGGGCGGGGGCGATGGTGAGCGCGGCGAAATAGCCATAGACGACCGTGGGCACGCCCGCGAGCATCTCCAGCGTCGGCTTCATCCACTTGCGCACCGTGGGGCTGGCATATTGGGTGAGATAGATGGCGCTCATCAGGCCGAGCGGGATAGCGACGATCATGGCGATGATCGCGCCGATGAAGATCGTGCCCCAGAAGAGCGGCACCGCGCCGAACGCATCTTCATTGCCATAACCCATGGCGGCCGACTGTGGGCTCCATTTGGTGCCGAACAGGAAGTCGATCGGGTTCACCATCGAGAAGAAGCGGAAGCTTTCCCACAAGAGCGAGGCGACGATGCCGAGCGTGGTGATGATCGCGATCAGCGAGGCGATCAGCAGCGTTGCCATGACCAGTCGCTCGACCCGTGTGCGGGCACGAAAGTCCGGACGGACGCGGGTGAAGGCATAGGCGCCGCCGGCAAAGGCGAGCACCAGCGCCAGCACCGCGCCGGCAATGCCATAATGGCTGAGCGCGGTGCGATAGGGTTCGACCAGCGCGTTGGCGGCCGGGTTGAAGGCGCCGGCCTGCGCGCCGGTGGCGATCGCCCGTGCCTCGCCCAGGATGGCGGAGCGGGAGAAGCCGTCCATCGGCAGGCTCTGCGCCGCCGGGTCGGCCAGGACCGACTGGGTGACGAGGCCGGGCGAGACATTGGCCCATACCGCCAGGAAGATGCCGGCGGGGATCAGCGTCCACAGCGCGACATACCAGCCATGATAGCCGGGCAGGCTGTGTACCGCGTCGCGGCGGCCGCTGGCGCGCGCCACGCCGGCAAGGCGCAGCGCACGGGCGCGGGCGCTGACCCAGGCGATCGCGCCCAGGCCCGCCAGCAGCAGGAGGATTGCAGGACCGGTCATGATGCCCTTACTTCAGCTGCGAACCGTCGAGGACGCTGAGCGACTTGACGACTTCCGCGCTCTTCTTGCGCACGTCTTCCGGCGCCGCGACCATGCCGCGCTTGGTCAGCGCGCCGTCGGGGTTCCAGTTGGCGGCGAAGGTGTCGAGGAAGCCCTGCAGGCCACGGATCGCCTGCATATGCGCCTTCTTCACATAGATGTAGAGCGGGCGGGCGCCGGGATATTGGCCGGTCGAGACGGTCTCGTAGCTGGCTTCGATGCCGTTGATCGGCACGTCCTTCAGCGTGTCCTTATTCTCTTCCAGGAAGCTGTAGCCGAAGACGCCGACGGCGTTGGGGTTGGCACCCAGCTTCTGGACGATCAGATTGTCATTCTCGCCCGAGTCCACATATTTGCCATCCTCGCGCACGCGGGTGCAGGTGGCCTTGAACTCATCCTCGCTCTTCTTCTTGAGTTCTTCCATCGCCGGGTCGGTCTCGCAACCCTTGGTCAGGATCAGTTCGGCGAGCGAGTCGCGCGTGCCGCTGGTCGAGGGCGGACCGAAGACGGAGATGGCGATCGCGGGCAGGCTGGGGTCGACATCCTTCCAGGTCTGGGCCTTGTTCGGACCCTTGCCATAGGGATTGGCGGCCAGCGCCTCATAGACGATCTTGGGGGTGAGCTTGAGGCCGGGGCCCTGCTTGCTCTCGGCGAAGGCAAGGCCGTCGACGCCGACCTGAATCTCGATGATGTCCTTCACGCCATTGCTCTGGCACTGATCGAACTCGGCCTTCTTCATGCGGCGCGAGGCGTCGGCAATGTCGGGATGCTGGGCGCCGACGCCGGCGCAGAACAGCTTCATGCCGCCGCCGGTGCCGGTCGATTCGATGATCGGCGACTTCATGCCGGGATTGCCCTGAACGAACAGTTCGGCGACCGCGGTGGCGAAGGGATAGACGGTGGAGGAACCTACCGCGCGGATCTGGTCACGGGTCGCGCCAGCGCCGCCGCCCGACTGATCGCCGCAGCCGGCAAGCGAAAGAGCGGCCACAGCGGTCGCGGCGAAAAGGGCGAATTGCTTCACGGAAACCTCCAACTAACAGGCCGCGATTCGCAATGTCGCGCCCCTCACGGAGGCGCCTAGCCGCGGACCATCGCGCCTTTGTGACAGTCAGATTGCATTTTCATGACATAGGGGCCGGATCGCGTCTTCGGAGTGAAATTTTCTTACACCCTGGTCTTGATCGCGGTGTCGTCGGTCGGGG
Organism: Sphingobium sp. MP9-4; assembly: GCF_005281675.1. Classification (NCBI taxonomy): domain Bacteria; kingdom Pseudomonadati; phylum Pseudomonadota; class Alphaproteobacteria; order Sphingomonadales; family Sphingobiaceae; genus Sphingobium; species Sphingobium sp. MP9-4. The sequence goes on from NZ_LUFI01000093.1 coordinate 129,886, forward strand.
CGCCGGGCAGCAAGATGCTGACATTGGTGCCTTTTCCAAGGACGCTGGAAATATCCAGCCTGCCACGATGCCGTTCGACAATATGTTTGACGATGGCCAGGCCCAGGCCCGTGCCGCCCATCGCCCGGCTGCGGCCCGAATCGACGCGATAGAACCGCTCGGTCAGGCGAGGGAGGTGATCGGGGCCGATGCCTTCGCCTTCGTCCGCCACGGACAGGCGCACCATGCCGCTGGGCCCTTCGCCCAGGGTGACATGGATCGGCGTACCGGGGCGGCCATATTTGACCGAATTGCCGACGAGATTGTGGATGAGCTGCGACAATTGGGCGCGGTCGCCCTGGATCGCGGGCAGGCCGGGCGTGATCTCCATCTCCACCTCGCGGCCGCGATCGCCATTGCTGGTGCGGAACACGCCGACCACTTCGGCGGTCAGCTCCGACAGGTCGACGGCGGCTTCGGGCAGGCGATATTTCTCCGCCTCGATCCGGCTCAATGAGATGAGATCGTCGATCAGCCGCTGCATCCGGCGCGCTTCGCCGTCCATGATCTTGAGGAAGCGCTTGCGGGTTTCGACGTCCTTGCCCAGTTCCGGGTCGGCCAGCGTCTCGATGAAGCCCAATATGCCGGCCAGCGGGGTGCGCAGTTCATGGCTGGCATTGGCGACGAAATCGACGCGCATCCGCTCGGCCGCATAGGTGCCGCTATGGTCGACCAGATGGACGAGCCGGCGCATGTCGCCGACTGCGCCTACCGAGGCGATGCGCATCTGCCAGCGCTGTTCGCGGGTGCCCAGGCCCACCAGTTCGATCATCACCGGTTCGGCCAGTGGTGCAACGCTGGCCAGCCGTTCGGCGGCGGCGGGGTGGCGGATCGCGATGCGTGCATCCTCCCCCTCGATATGGCTGCCGAGCAGGCGTTTGGCGGCCTGGTTGGCATGGACGATCCGGCCCCGCTCGACCAGCATCAGCGGATCGGAAATGGCTTCCAGCAGGCCGGGAAATTCGGGGTGGGCGAACAGGTCGGGCGCATCGAGCGCGATCGTCGGCACGTCGCGGCCGACCGGCACGCCTTCGGCCGTGATGACCAGCACGATCAGGCCGGCGAGTACCGGCAGGGCGATGGCGAGCGGTGATCCGCCGAGAATCAGCGCGCCACCGGTACCGAGTAGAAGCACGGCCAGCGAGGCTGTAATCTGAGAAATTGTCAGTCGATTCATGGTTACCGTGCTGGATTTTGCGCGCATTTGCTGCGATGGCTACAGAGAATAGCGCCCAATATTTACGCTTTGGCAAGCGCGATAGCGGAACATTGTGACATGAGCGAGCCCATCCCCGGACCGGAAAGCGTGGAGCCTGAAAAGGCGGCAACGGACGTATCTGCACCCGATCTGGCTGTTGCGTCGCGGCGCCAGTTGCTGATGGGCGGCGCGGTCGCGGCATCGGCGATCGTGTCGATCCGCCCGGCTCTGGCCAACACGGCAGCGTCTGTTCTCAACTGCACCATTCCGGTTCCCGATCCGTCGCGCTCGGGCAATTATATCGCGCCCAATGGCCAGATGGTGCCGGCGGGAACGCCGGGCGCCTATCCGGCGAGCGGGCGCACCTATACCGGCGAGCAGGTCAAGCAGGCGCTGCGCGGCCGGCCGCTGCCCGGCACCAGCTATGAGCAGAATCAGGCCTATCTGAACTATATCCGTCGGTTGCAGTCGGGACAGAGCGGCTTCACCTGTTTCGCATCGCTGCAAATGCCACGCTAAGCCCTAAAGCTGCGTCGAACTGAAAGAACCGATTACGGGTCGCCCGCGTTGACGGCGTCGAAGCATCGACATTTCCGTCGAGCGCAAGGGCGACACCATGTTCCATGCACGCCAGGTGGCGGCACATTCTCCATTCGCGGTCGTCTATCTCTATCGCCCCGGTGACGGGGGGCTTGACCGGGTCGCGATCCAGCTTGCCAATCATCTCCATCGGCGCGGGCTGCGGGTCGAATTGTGGCTGGCGCATCTGGACGGGCCGCTGGCCGGGATGATCGACCCGGCGCTGACGGTGCGCCGTGTCTGTGCGCCGCGCTGGGCCCGGCGCCTGTCGATGATCGCGCAATTCCTGCCGTTGGCCGCGATGGTGCGGCGCCATCGGCCCGATGTCGTCTATTCGGCCGGCAACCAGAGCAACATGCTGGTCGCCGCCGCGACGCTGGGCACGCAGACCCGCGCGGTCGGCCGCATTTCCAACCCGATCGTCCGGCCGGGACAGCAGGGCCTGTCCGCCTGGGCGCGCAAGACCCGGTTTCGCGCAATTGCCAGGGCCTGCAGCATGACCATCGTCATGGGTGAGACCGATCGGCAATTGCTGGCCGAGGAGGGGCCGCTTGGCGGTCGCGACGTGCGGCTGATGCCGCGTCCCACTGTCACCCGGCTGATGGAACAGGCCTGCAACGATCGCGGCACCGCCTGCTGCCCGCAGCGCCCGGCGCAATTGCTGATGGTCGGGCGGCTGGCGCCGCAGAAGGACCAAGCAACCGCGCTGGCTGCGCTGGCGCAATTGCGGGGCCGCGACTGGCGGCTGCGCATCGTCGGGCAGGGACCGCTGCGCGCCCAGTTGGAGGCGCAATGCACGCGGTTGGGCCTGTCGGACCGGGTCGAGTTTCTGGGCTTCGTCGATTGCCCGCACCGCATGGCCAGCCTGTTTGCCGAAGCGGACCTGCTGTTGCAGCCGTCCTGCTGGGAAGGGCTGGCCGGCACGATGATTGAGGCGCTGGGCTGTGGCGCGGGCGTGGTGGCGACCGATTGCACCCGCAATATCCATCCGCTGCTGGCCGCCGCCGGCCAGCATCCGCCGGTGCCGGTCGGCCATGTCGATGGCTTTGCCCGTGCGATCGAATGGGCGCTGGCCCATCCCGCGCCGCCCGAGCAGTTGGCGCAGGCGGTGCGCGAACATGGGCTGGACCGGGCGCTCGACACCTATATGCGCGCGCTGATGACGGTCGGCGCGCGCGAGCTTCCGGTCGGCGTTGCGCTGCAGGCCTTTCCCTGATGCGTTAGGCACTTGGCTACCCTTTTGGCTTTAGGGCAAGAGGGAGCCATGGAGGTGCCGGACGCGTGGTCAGGGAAGATCTTTATCGTCGCGAAGGGGCGGAGGCGATCATCGTCCGGCCGCTGGATGATATCGTCCTGCTCTATCATCGCCCGTCGGGCCAGACCCATATGGTGATCAGCCCGGTGCCCGAGATATTGGACGCCATGGCCGACGGCCTGCCGGCGAGCGCGGCGATGCTGCGCGATCGGCTGGCCCTGCTCTATGATCTGGGCGAGGGCGATGTGGTGGGCGAGATCGGCCAGCATCTCGCCTATCTCGACCGGATCGGGCTGGTGCGGCCGGCATGAGGCACAGCCTGACCCTGCGCATCGGCCCGGCGACCTTCCGCATCGGTTCCGCCTGGGCGCAGCCGATCGACCAGTTGAAGCGCCTCTACGCCGATTATCCCGACGTCGGTAGCGCGATCGCCGATTTCACCGTGCGGTTGCAGCCAACCAGCGCTGTCCGGCGCTGGGTGCGACCGTCCATCTTCATCACCGGCGACCATGGCCTGGCCGACGCCGCGCCGATGAGCCTGGCCCATGGGCTACTGGCGGCGGAGATGGGGATGAACCTGCAGATGGCGCTGGGCTGGCGCCGGCATCTGCTGCTCCACGCGTCGAGCGTCGAGAAGGACGGGCGGGTGCTGGTAATGACCGGCGAGTCCGGATCGGGCAAGTCGACGCTGGCGGCGCAACTGGGCGAGCGCGGCTGGCGTCTGATGGGCGACGAGTTTGCGCTGCTCGATCTCGACAGCGGGGCGATCCTGCCCTTTCCTCGGCTGGTGTCGCTCAAGAACAAGGCGATCGAGGTGATCGCGGCTGAGGTGCCGGGTGCGCGCATGGGGCCGCTGCTGGGGACGACGGCCAAGGGTGACATCCGCCATATGGTGCCGCGCGCCGATGCCGTGGCGCGGATGGGCGAGGGCGGGATGCCGGCGCTATTGCTGTTCCCCCGCTTCGGTTCGGGGCCGGCGGAACGGCCGGTTGGCCAGGGAGAGGTGTTCATGCGCCTGACCCAGGCGTCGACCAATTATGTCGCGCTGGGTGAACCGGCCTTTGCTGCGCTGACGCGCTTCGTGGCGCAGGTGCCAGCGCGGGCGATCGACTTCCCGTCGGGGGATGCGGCGATCGCCATGGTCGATAGGCTGTGGAGCGAGATCGCATGAGCGCGGCGCTGCTGGTCAGGGCCTTGCGCGATCCCGCGACGGTGGTGGGGCTGGATGCGGCCGGCTGGAACAGCCTGATCGCGATGGCGCGGGCGGAGCGGCTGATCGGCACGCTCGCCTTCCGGCTGGAGGGGCAGGCCGTGCCCGATGCGGTGCGGCCGATCCTGACGGACGCGAAGGCGGATGCGGCACGGGAGGCGCGGCAGGCGATATGGGAGGCGGACCGCGCGCGGGCGGCACTCGCGCCGATCGGCCTGCCGGTGATCCTGCTCAAGGGCACGGCCTATGCGGCGGCGGGCCTGGCGGCGAGGCAGGGGCGCTTCATCGGCGATCTCGACATATTGGTGCCGCGCGACCGGATCGATGCGGCGGCCGATGCGCTGATCGCGGCCGGCTGGGAATGGGTCAAGGAAGACCCGTATGACGACGCCTATTATCGGCAGTGGATGCATGAGCTGCCGCCGATGATCCACACCGAGCGCGACCGGATGATCGACGTGCATCATACCGTGCTGCCGCTGACCGCGCGGCCCACGCCGGACGCGGCCGCGATGATGGCGGATGCGGTGTTGATAACCGATGGATTATACATGCTATGCGCGGAGGACCGGGTCTGTCATGCGGTCGCCCATCTGCTGGCGGACGGCGATTTGCAGGGCGGTCTGCGCAACCTGTGGGATATTCATGGCCTGCTGGCGGATGCCGATCCGGTGGCGCTGGAGGCACGGGCAGCGCGGCACGGGATGCTTCCCCATGTGCGGCAGGCGCAGCGGCTGGCGGCGGCGATCTATGGCGCGGGCGGGCGGCTGACCCTGTGGGACCGGCTGGTACGGGCACGACTGCTGGCGCGCAACGGCTGGGGGCAGGAGACGCGCAAAGCGCTGGTCTTCGCCTTCTTCGTGCGGTCTCACTGGCTGCGCATGCCGCCCCTGATGCTGGCGCGCCATCTGTTCACCAAATGGCGCAAGGGGCATCGGCCGCAATAGGTCAGGGTTGGGCCAGGGCCGCTTCCAGCGCGAGACCGGCCATGTCGGCGATGGCGAGCAGCCGCTCGATCGGCTTGCCGTCACGGGCATCGGACGACAGGCCGGACATGACCGCCACCATATAATCGGCGACCGGCAGCGCCTGGTCGGGATGGTCGGGGGTCAGATAGTCCCGGACCCGGTCGACGCTTTTGTCCTTCCAGCAGCGCGCCTGGGCGGCGGCGATGGCGTCGGCACCCCGTGCGGCCTCCAGCACCATGCAGCCCGGCGCGGCCGGGTTGGCGGCATAGATGCGGGCTGCGGTGCGCAGCAGTTCGGTAAGCGCGGCCGCCGGCGGCGTGCCGGGCGCCAATATCTCGTCCACAGGCAGGGCATCGCGGGCGTAGCGCGCCAGCACCCGGTCGAACAGGGCCGCCTTGTCACCGAAAGCGGCATAGAGGCTGGGCGGATTGATCCCCATCGCCTGCGCCAGCGCGGCGACACCGACACCATCATAGCCATGTTGATGAAACAGCGCCTGCGCCGCAGAAAGGGCGGCGTCCTCGTCAAAGGAACGCGGGCGGCCCCGGCTCTTGGCTTTTTCTTTAATGGTCATTACAAAAATCCTTGACGGGCGCGATTGGTAATTTATATAGCGATCATTACAAATTTAGCAAGGAATTGTCCCATGACCGATTTCACTGCCAAAAAAGTCCTCGTCCTCGGCGGCAGCCGGGGTATCGGTGCCGCGATCGTGCGGCGCTTCGCCGATGACGGCGCCGATGTCGCCTTCACCTATGCCGGGTCGCAGGATGCTGCCACCGCGCTTGCTGCCGATGTCGGCGCCCGTGCCATCCGATCCGACGCGGCCGATCGCCAGGCGGTGATCGACGTGGTGGCGGGCGAGGGCGCGCTCGACGTGCTGGTCGTCAATGCCGGCACGCTGGTGCTGGGCGATCCGCTGACGCTGGACGCCGATGCGGTCGACCGGATGATCGATATCAATGTCCGCGCGCCCTATCATGCGGCGGTCGAGGCGGCGCGGCAGATGAATGATGGCGGCCGCATCATCGTCATCGGTTCGGTCAATGGCGATCGCATGCCGTTCGAGGGCGGCGCGGCCTATGCCCTGACCAAGTCGGCGCTGCAGGGCATGGCCCGAGGTCTCGCCCGCGACTTCGGCGCGCGCGGCATCACCGTCAACATCATCCAGCCCGGCCCGACCAATACCGACATGAACCCGGCCGATGGCCCGATGAGCGCCACCATGCACGGCTTCATGGCGATCAAGCGCCATGCCACGGGCGAGGAAATTGCCGGGTTGGCCGCCTATCTGGCGGGGCCGGAAGCCGGCATCATCACCGGTGCCATGCACACGATCGACGGCGGTTTCGGCGCCTGATCGGGAGTTCTGGAGAGGCGGCTGAAAGGCCGCCCCATCCTGTTGCGCGACCTCTTTTCTTCGCGGCGCGCGATGCTATGATGCGCGCCAACGGGCCGTGCGGGCGCCCGTTCAGGCGATGATCGTCCAAGTTCCGCTCCATAGGCCGCGCCTGCGGCAGGAGCCGATGACGATGACGACACTGGATGATGGTCCGCCGCCGATCCGCCTGTTCCCGCTATTCCTCAAATTCCTGCGCTTTGGCTGCCTGGCTTTTGGCGGGCCGGTCGCGCAGATCGCGATGCTGCGCCAGACCCTGGTCGAGGAGGAGCGTTGGCTGTCCGGGCCGCGCTTCAACCGCCTGTTGGCGGTGATGCAGATATTGCCGGGGCCGGAGGCGCATGAATTGTGCGTCCATATGGGGATGATGGCGCGCGGGCGGATCGGCGGGTTGCTGGCGGGGCTGGGCTTCATGCTGCCCGGTCTGCTGCTGATGCTGGTCGCCGCCTGGCTTTATCGCGACTGGATTGCCGGCGCGGGCTGGGCGCTGCCGGTGCTGTTCGGCATCCAGCTGGTGGTGCTGGCGATCATCGCGCGCGCGGTGCAGCGGATCGGCGGCCATGTGCTGGAGGACCGGCTGCTCTGGGCGCTGGCGATCGGCGCCTTTGCCGCGACCTTGCTCGGCACGCCGTTCTGGATTCCGCTGCTGGCGGCGGGGCTGGTCTATGGCTTTCGCGCGCGGCCGATGGTCATTGGCGTGGTGTTGGTCGGGGCGGTCATGCTGGCGCTGTTGCTGCACAAGGGGAGCGTGGCGGTCGCGCCGGTCCCGACGGTGGCTGGCGCTGCGCGGCCCGACATGCTGCTGCTGTTCATTGCCGGGCTGAAGGGCGGGCTGCTGACCTTTGGCGGCGCCTATACCGCCATTCCCTATGTGCGCGGCGATACGGTCGGGCGCGGCTGGTTGTCGGACGGGCTGTTCCTCGACGGGGTGGCGCTGGCCGGCATATTGCCGGCGCCGCTGGTCATCTTCGCGACCTTTGCCGGCTATATGGCCGGTGGGCTGGGCGGCGCGCTGGCGATCACGGCGGGCATGTTCCTGCCAGCCTTCGCCTTTTCCCTGATCTTCTATGAGCGGCTGGAGGCGCTGGTCGAAAATCCGGCGCTCCACCATCTGCTGGCCGGGGTCGCAGCGGCCGTGGTCGGGGTGATCGCGGCGACCCTGGTGCAACTGGGCTGGGCGGCGGCGATGCGGGCGGACCGGCTCTGGGCGGCGGGCCTGATCCTGCTGGTCGGTGCGCTCTGTGCCTGGCGGATCAAGGGGCGCTGGAGCATGCCGGCGATCATCGCGCTGGGCGGTGGCGCGGGCTGGCTGCTACAGCCCTGACAGGGGCGTCATGCAACGGTTCATCGCAGCTTAAGCACTAGAGGCGGAAGGGCGGCCTTTCCGCCTTTCTTCCCGGACATAAGCGTGATGCCGTCGATCGAAACCTCCTGGCCCCTGGCTGAGCCTGTTGCCGCGCAGACGGTGCGTCTGGTGCCGATTGTCACGCGACCATTGGCAATCCGGCGGCATTTTCTGGCGGCGCTGGGCGGGAGCATGCTGCTGCTCGCCCTGCTGCTGGACATGGCGGACTTGCGCATCGACTTCTGGCAGCCGAGCAGTATCGCCTATGGCGCGGCGGCGGCGCTGTTGCTGGTGTTGCGCTTTGGCCTGCCGCGCAGCGGCTGGCGCCATGCCGGGACGGTGGCGCCATTTGCCACCTATGTCGGCCTGTTCACGCTGATCTCGGTCATGGGGGCGGCGGCCAGCTATCCCGTGGCGGCGCTGACCCATGGCTATGCCGACGCGACCTTGCAGCGCATCGACGCGGCGCTGGGGTTCGACTGGCTCCATTGGTATCGGCTGACGGCATCGCACCGGGGCCTCCAATTTCTGGAAACGGCCGCCTATCGCAGCATCTATGTGACGCCGGCCCTGCTGCTATGGTGCATGGCGCGGGCGGGCGAGCAGGAACGGGCCTGGCGCTTCATCGCGACCTTCTGGCTGGCGGCGGTCATTACCCTGATCCTGTTCAGCCTGATGCCGGCGGTCGGCCCCTTTTCCTATCTGTGGCACGAACCGATCCGCTACATGCCCGAAAGCGAGCTGTGGCAGCAGGGGCTGATCCCGGCGCTGCGGACGCATGCGGTCCATGCCATCGATCTGGGGCAGTTGCGCGGCATCGTATCGGCGCCCAGCTTCCATACCGCGGCGGCGGTGCTGTATATCGCGGCGGGCTGGCGGATCGCGGCGTTGCGCTGGCCGATCGTCGCGCTCAACGCGGCGATGCTGCTGTCCACGCCGGTCGAGGGCACCCATTATCTGATCGACATGATCCTGGGGCTGGGTGTGGCGCTGACCGCGCTGGCGCTGATGGACATCCATCGGCGCCGCTGCGCGGTCAGCGACCAGGCTTAGTCCTTCTTCAGGATATCCATGGCGAGGACGGTCATCGCCTCGCTGGCGGTGGCGATCACCTTGTCGGCCTCCGGCGCCCAGAATGGACTATGCAGCGAGGGCAGGGTGATCTGGCCGGCCTCGGCTGCCGCCATCTTGTCCGCCGGCACGCCGCCGACCCAGAAGATGAAGCTGTTGATCGACTTGTCGGCGCGGTAGAAGCGGCCGAAATCCTCGCCGCCCATCACCGCCGGGGTCTTGACCACGCGGCCCTCGGCGAAATGCCCCTTGAGCAGCGCGCCCATCTGTTCGGCAAATTCGGGCGGGTTGTAGGTGGACGGCGTGAACTCGTCCTTGACGCTGACGACCGGCATCTTGTCGTCGGGCACGCCCGCCGCAATCGCCTCGCCACGGGCGATCCGCTCGATCCCCTTGATCAGCTTGGCGCGGGTCTCGTCCGAATAGCTGCGCACGGTCAGGAGGAGCAGCGCCTGGTCGGGGATGATGTTGTGCTTGGCGCCGGCCTGGAAGCTGCCGACGGTGACGACGGCGGGATCCTGCGAATCCTGTTCGCGGCTGACCAGGGTCTGCAGCGAGGTGACGATGCGCGAGCCAAGGACGATCGGGTCGCGGGTCGTCTGCGGATAGGCGCCATGGCCGCCCAGCCCCTTCACCACGATATCGACGCTGTCGACATTGGCGAGGGCATAGCCCGGCGTATAGCCGACGACGCCGGCCTGGAGATTGGCGGCGTCATGGAAGGCGATGGCATGGGTCGGGCGCGGGAATCGGGTGTAGAGCCCGTCCTCCAGCATGTCGCGGGCGCCCTTGCCCACTTCCTCGGCCGGCTGGAGGATCATCACCAGCGTGCCCTTCCACTTGTCCTTCTGGCTCGACAGCAGCTTGGCGGTCTCGATGAAGGCGGTCATGTGGGTGTCATGGCCGCAGGCGTGCATCACGCCGGTTTCGACCCCCTCGGGCGTCTTGGTGCGGACCTTGGACGCGAAGTCGAGGCCGGTCTGCTCGACCACCGGCAGGCCGTCCATATCGGCGCGGATCAGCAGCACGGGGCCCGAGCCATTCTTCATCACCGCGACGACGCCGGTGCCGCCGACCTTCTCGGTCACGTCGAACTTCATCGCTTTCAGTCGCTTGGCCAGCTTGGCGGCGGTGTTCACCTCCTGCAGCGAAAGCTCGGGATTGGCATGCAGGTCGCGATAGAGCGTCATCAGCCCCTCCATGTCCCTGGCGATCAGGCCAGGCAGTTCGCTCTGCGGCGTGGGCGTCGGCTGGACCATGGCTGGCTGAGCCGGCGGCGGCGCAGCCGGGGTTTGGGCGACGGCGATGGACGAAAAGCTGACAGCGGCCAGAAAGGCCGTGAGCGCGTGGCGCATATGATTGAATCTCCCTTGCTAGGCAGGAGCATAGGGGGATTTTACGGGCGTTAAAGGGGGATTGTTACGGTGCTGGCCTGCGCGCGCGGCAAGGTTCAATAATAGTCATAGATGCCAGTATAGGGGAGCTGGAAATAGTTGAGGCCGCTGCCGATCATGCGGCCGACGCGCGACCGGCTGTTCTTGAAGAAGAGTTGCTTGATGTTGAGCGCGACGCCGAAGAAGATGTCGCGTTTCGGGGGGATGCCGGCGGCGCGGTCGGCAAGGGTGAAATCCTTGCCGCGATAGCCGACCTGCAATTCGACGAGCCGTAACGGGGTAGCCTCCAATTTCCTGAACCCGGCCAGTTCGAGCGACAGCAGGAAATGCTGCTGTTCATAATGGCGCTTCCCCTTGAAGCTGTAGACGTTGGAATTGGGCACCATCATCAGCCGGAAATCCAGCTTCTCCTCCAGCCCCGGTACGGTGTGACGCAGCACCGAGAAAGCGGCACCGGCAGTATTGAAGGCGATATCCTGGTAGGAAAAGCCGCTGTCGCTCTTATGCCCATCCCAAAATTCGCCGTAGAATTGCAGCGCGGTCGACAGCATAGCGGCCGGCAAGGCGGCGGCAGCCCGGTCATCAGTCTTGCGGGCGATGCGCGCGCCCAGAAATTCGGCGAAGAGATAGGCATTGAAGGCGTGTGTCAGCTTGTCGATGCCAAGATTGTTGGTGTTCTTGCCGAACCATCCTTCATCCTTGAAATGAAAGGATGTCGTGTCGTCGGTCCAATAGGCCTGGGTAGCGGTGATATAGGCGAAGAGTCCCAATGTTTCCCATTTGGCCGCCGCCATCCGGCTGCCGAGCGACCGGTAACGGTCGGGATCGATTGCAGCCGGGCTATCTGTATCGACGGTAATGGATGGACCGACACCGTCCGGCAGTTCGGTTTCCCGCTGCTTTTCCGGCGTGAGGCTGGCGAGATCGAAGGAGATGGCCTCGTTCACGGTCAGGGCGGCAGGCGATGCCGTTTCGCCTGAATCATGTGCGAGCGGGGAGCTGTCGGCGCTTTCCTGGGCGCGGACTTGCGACGGTGCGACGGCTGCGAGGAACACCGTCAGCATCGCAGCGCGTAACGATCGCCCGCTTGAGCCTGCATGGTCCGATTGTCGCGCCAACGCCCCTTGCCCCTGTGAAAAGACAAAGCGACCCTTGTTCTGGAAGACATATTATCGGACGGGCGGCAGCGGATATATTCGTGTGAAATGCCTATAGGCGGGCAGGAATGGCGATGGATGGTCTCGCAGGCGAAGACAGCGCCCGCCCGGCTGTTTTCCGGGCGGGCGGCATCATCATCGCTGCGAGATGAACGCCCGGATATCCGCGCTCAGCTTGCGCAGGTCGTCGGGGCGGACATACATCATGTGGCCGGCATCATAATAATGATACTGGATCCGCGCGGGATCGAAGCCGGTGCGGCTCATCGCATATTCCGCGCCGAAGAAGGGGGTGGCGAAATCATACCAGCCCTGGCCGACGAACACCTTGAGGCCGCTATTCTCGCGCAAGGCCTTGCTCAGATAAGGGGCAACACTGGCGTAAACTTCGCCGTCGCGGCCGCGCTGCCCCTGCAGCTTCCAGTCCCAGCCGCTGACCCCGCCGATCGTCACATAGCTGCGGTCGGTCTTGTACTTCAGCTCGTCGCGGGCATAGCTGTTCATCGCGGCGGTATAGGCGCCGTCGATCGCGTAGAAGCTGGGGTCATTGTCCGGCTCCTCGCCGGCCGCATCATAATCCTTGCCGGTGTAGCGGGTGTCGAGGCGACCGATGGAGACGCCGCGATCGCGCAGCAATTCCTTGTAGAAACGGCCGGGCGAAATGCGCAGTTCTGCATGGTCGACAAACTGCTCCGACAGGCCGGTGAGGCGGGCGAGTTCGGCACGGACGCTGGCGCGTTCCTGGTCCGACAACTGATTGCCCTTCAGCAGCGCGGCGGCATAGGGGCCGATCGCGAAGGCGCGGGCCTGCTGGGCGGCTTCGGCGACGGTGGCGGGCGGATTGCCCATTTTCTTGTGATACCAGGCGGTCGTCGCCATCGAGGGGAGATTGAGGATATAGGGCATTTCATTGCCCTGCACCTCGGCCGATGCGCCGAAGTCGAGGATCGACGAGATCAGGATGATGCCGTTGACCGCGACGTCGTTATAGCTGCCTTCAAGCTCATTGATCAGCGCGACCGAACGGGTGGTGCCATAGCTTTCGCCGCCGATGAACTTGGGCGAGGACCAGCGGCCATTCTCATTGAGCCACAGGCGGATGTATTCAGCGATCGACTTGGCGTCGGCCGACACCCCCCAATAATCCTTGGGATCCTTCTTGCCGATGGCGTGGGAAAAGCCGGTGCCGACCGGATCGATGAAGACGAGATCGGTGACGTCGAGCAGCGATTCCGCATTGTCGACCAGCGGATAGGGCGGCGCGCCGTCATCCTGTGCGTCGGGCAGCACCACGCGCTTGGGGCCGAAGGCGCCCATATGCAGCCAGAGCGAGCCCGAGCCGGGGCCGCCATTATAGAGGAAGGTGATCGGGCGCTTCTTGTCGCCGCCATCCTTGACATAGGAGGTGGCATAGATCGCCGCGAGCGGCTTGCCGTCCTTGTCCTTCAGATAGGTTTCGCCGGTGGTCGCGGTGTAGCTGATCGCCTTGCCGCCGAACACGCCCTTATGATGGGTGACCGAGACATTGGGGGCGGGCACGCCAGCCTCAACGGCCGGTGCCTCATTCTTCTTCTTGTCCCCGTCCTGGGCCTGCACGGCCATGGGCATGATGGCCAGCGCGAGCGCGGCCAGCGAAATCGTCAAACGCATTAAGGATGCTCCCCTTTCTTTTGTGGCGCATGCGCTAGCGGAGAGAGGGCCATGCGGGAAGGGGGCTCAGCAGGGCTGTTGTCGCTTTGGCGCGCTTTCGGGTAGGCGCCAGAGCACCGGAAATACGCCGAGCGCCACGATCGCGATCAGCCATCCGGGCGCGGACGCCCATCCGCTTGCCTGTGTCAGCTGGTGCGACAGATAGGGGGTAAGGCCGCCGAACAGCGCCGTCGCGCCGGTCGCGCCAAAGGCAAGGCCGCTCAGCCGCCCTTCGCCGGGAAATTGCTCGGCGGTGGTCACGGCGCCGACCGCGCTCACTGCCCCGCCCAGCGCCGCCAGCAGGACCGCGCCGATCAGCGCGCCGCCCAATGCGCTGCCCTGCGCCATCAGGGCAAAGAGCAGGGCCGGCAGCGCCACACCGGCGAGCGCCAGCGCGATCAGAACCGGCCGCCGCCCGATCCGGTCGGACAAGGCACCGACCAGCGGCGTCACCAGGATCACCACCAGTGCCGCCAGCGTCGAGAGTGTCAGCGCATCGGCCTCGCCCATGCGGCCGGCCCCGATCAGGAAGCTCGGCACATAGACGATGCCGACATAATAGGTGATCGACCCCAGTGCCGAAATGGCAAAGCCGCGGCCGATCGCCGGCCGATAGGCGCGCAGGCTGAGGCGCAGGGGTTGGGCCGGGATGCTTCCACGGGCGCGCTGCGCCAGGAAATCGGGCGATTCCTCGATCCGCGATCGCGCCAGCAGGATGAGGGCGGCGAGACCCGCGCCGACCAGAAAGGGCATGCGCCAGCCCCAGTCGGCCAGCGCCACCTCGTCCAGCAGCGCCACGGTCAGGGCGGACAGCGCCACCGCCAGCAGCCCGCCGACCTCGCTCGCCGCTGACGCCAGGGATGTGATGAGGCCGCGCCGACCGGGCGGCGCCCCTTCCAGCAGGTAGGCGACGACGCCGGTATATTCGCCCCCGACCGAGAAGGCCATGACACAGCGCAGCGCCAGCAGCAGCCATCCCGCCATCGCCCCAGCCTGCGCCTGTGTCGGCAGCAGCGCGGTCGCCAGCATCGCCGCGCTCATCAGCGCCATCGACAGCAACATGGTCGGCCGCCTGCCATGGCGATCGCCGATATGGCCAAAGAATATCGCCCCTAATGGCCGCATCAGATAGGCGATCGCAAAGCCCGCCAGCACATGCCCCACGCCCGCCGCGCCCCCGCCATAGAAGATGCGCGACAGCAGGGAGGCGAGATAGAGATAGAGGGTGAAGTCATACCATTCGACGATGGTCGACAGCCCGGCAATCGCCAGCGATCGCTTCGAAAGAGCGGGCGGCTGTCCCATCGGCGGCATCTCCTCATCCATCAACCCCTATCCCCCATCCGTTCGCTTAACCATCGGCAAAGCCGAACGGCGCCCGCGTCCGCCGATAATCGTCGGGCAGCATGTCGCGGCCGATCGGCGGGGCAGACCGGGCCATGCACTGGCTGCGGTGGCACAGGCGACAGGTGACGCCGATCGGCGTCGGCGCGGGCGGCGGCGCATCCTGGCTATAGACCAGCCGATGGGCATGGTCGGCGGCGCAGCACAGCGCGATTGCCCGCTCCACCTTCGCCGCGCCCCAGCTGCCGCCGCCGGCGGTGACGGTGCGCGCGACCGAGAAGAAACGCTGGCCGTCGGGCAGTTCCAGCCATTGCGTCACCACCTCGCGCGGTGTTTCGAACACGCGATGCACTGACCAGAGCGGGCAGGAGCCGCCATGGCGGGCAAAGGGAAAGCCGGCCCCGTCCAGCCGCTTGGAGACATTGCCGGCCTGGTCGACCCGCAGGAAGAAGAAGGGGACGCGTTCCTGCCCCGGCTTTTGCAACGTGGTCAGCCGGTGCGCCGCTTGCTCGAAGCTGACGCCGAACTGCCGAGCCAGCGCCTCGACATCATAGCGCCTGGCCTCCACCGCCTTGGCGAAGGCGGTATAGGGCATCAGGATTGCCGCCGCGCCATAGCCGGCCAGCGCCCGCCGGGCGAGCCGCCGCCCGCTTTCGCTGGCGAACTGTCCGTCCTTCAGTAGCGTATCGAAGCCCTTGCGCATCTCCAGATAGGCGATCTGGAGCGCCAGTTGAAAGGCGGAGCTGGCGCCATCCAGCGCATCGTCCAGCAGCACTGCGTCGCGATGCCGGTCGAGCCGCCGCATCGATCCCGCCATTACGTCCGACGGCAATCGCCGTACCCGCAAATTGTGCCGCGCCTTGAGCCAGCCGGCCAGCCCCCCCTCGGCCTCCGCTTCCGCCGCCAGCTTCTCGGCCGCATCGTCGAGCAGCGGAAAACTATTGCGCCGCGCGGCGATGAAGCGCCGCGCCTCCGCCACCGGATCGGCGCCATCCTCCTGCGGCTCCGCCTCCGCCCCCCGGTCCGCCAGCGCCAGATGCTCCTCGCGATAGCTGGTGTAGAGCCGCAGCAAAGCCTCGGTAATGCCGGGGTAATTGACCGCGACATCGCCGGTCGCCAGTTGCGGCAGGTCGATATCGGCGAACATCGGGTCTTTCAGCACCGCCTGTAGTCGTGCCGTCTGCTCCGCGCCGCCGTCGCCCGCCACCTCGGCCATGTCGAGCTTGTAGGTGCGGGCAAGGCGCAGCAGCATGTCGGCGGTCAGCGGCCGCTGGTTACGCTCCAGCAGCGCGACATAGGAGGCGCTGATCTCCAGATCATTGGCCATGTCCGCCTGCGTCAGGCCCAGCTCGCGCCGCAATCGCCGCAATCGCGGCCCCATATAGACGGGACGATCCTTGGCCATGGCACCGACTCCTGTACGCTCTTTACAACTTTACAGCAGATTTTTGTAAAGATCGACAACTGGACTTTGGCAGGGGTGCCGCACCCCGTTTCCTGTGTCTACTTCGCTGTCATTCTTTCTTGCAGCTCACCCCGAGGGAATGACGACATGACCTATCAAAGTGAAATCGCGAAGGCCGACACGCTGATCGGCGGCCAGGGCCATTGGGACGGCATCGCGCCCGAATCCGTCGCCCGGATGCGCCTGCAAAACCGGTTCCAGAGCGGCCTCGACATCGCCCGCTACACCGCGAAGATCATGCGCGCCGACATGGCCGCCTATGATGCCGATCCGGCCAACTACACTCAGTCGCTGGGCTGCTGGCACGGCTTCATCGGCCAGCAGAAGATGATCAGCATCAAGAAGCATTTCGGCACCACCAAGGGCCGCTATCTCTATCTTTCGGGCTGGATGGTCGCGGCGCTGCGCAGCGAGTTCGGCCCGCTGCCCGACCAGTCGATGCATGAAAAGACCAGCGTCCCGGCGCTGATCGAGGAACTCTACACCTTCCTGCGCCAGGCCGACGCCCGCGAGCTGGGCGGCCTGTTCCGCGATCTCGACAAGGCCCGCGCGGAAGGCGACGAGGTTCGCGCCGCCAAGCTGCAGCAGCAGATCGACAATTACGAAACCCATATCGTTCCGATCGTCGCCGACATCGACGCCGGCTTCGGCAATGCCGAGGCGACCTATCTGCTCGCCAAGAAGTTCATCGAGGCCGGCGCCTGCTGCATCCAGATCGAGAACCAGGTCTCGGACGAAAAACAGTGCGGCCATCAGGACGGCAAGGTCACCGTCCCGCACGAAGACTTCCTCGCGAAGATCCGGGCGGTCCGCTACGCCTTCCTGGAACTGGGCGTCGACGACGGCGTGATCGTCGCGCGCACCGACTCGCTGGGCGCGGGCCTCACCAAGCAGATCGCCTTCACCCGCGGAGCGGGCGACATTGGCGACCTGTATAATGGCTTCCTCGATTGCGATCCGGTCGATGCCGGCGCGATCGGCCATGGCGACGTCCTCATCAGCCGCGACGGGCAATTGCTGAAGCCCAAGCGCCTGCCGTCGAACCTCTATCAGTTCCGCGCCGGCACCGGCGAGGATCGCTGCGTCCTCGACTGCATCACCGCGCTCCAGAATGGCGCCGACCTGCTGTGGATCGAAACCGAAAAGCCGCATATCGGCCAGATCGGCGGCATGGTCAGCCGCATCCGCGAGGTGATCCCCAATGCCAAGCTGGTCTATAACAACTCGCCCAGCTTCAACTGGACACTGAACTTCCGCCAGCAGGTGTTCGACGCCTGGGAAGCGGCGGGCAAGGATGTCAGTGCCTATGACCGGGCGAGGCTGATGAGCGCGGACTATGACGCCACCGACCTCGGCGTCGAGGCGGACGAACGCATCCGCACCTTCCAGAAGGATGCGGCGGCGCAGGCAGGCATCTTCCACCACCTCATCACCCTGCCGACCTATCACACCGCCGCGCTCAGCACCGACAATCTCGCCAGGGGCTATTTCGGTGATGCCGGAATGTTGGCCTATGTCGAGGGCGTGCAGCGGCGGGAAATCCGCGAGGGGCTAGCCTGCGTGAAGCACCAGAATATGGCCGGCTCCGACATTGGTGACGACCATAAGGAATATTTCGCCGGCGAAGCCGCGCTCAAGGCCGGCGGCGCCCACAACACGATGAATCAATTCGCGGCCTAAAGGCCGCGGGGGAACCAGTTTGCGGCCTAAACACCGCAGGCGCCCCATCTTCCCGGCGATATCCCGATGCTTGTCGGGAAGATGGGTTCCGCAAGCGTAACAAGCATGGAAGATTGCAGTTTCGCGGCCGGGGCCGTGAAGACAGCCAGTTCGCGGGGAATTCGACACTCCTCTCGCGATTTGGGTGGAAGGACCCTCGACGGCCCGGTGGCGCACCACCGGGCCGTTTTTTGTCTGCCCCAAAGGGGAGGCGTTTAAGCGATCCCCGCCCGCTGGCGCACGGCCTGCTTCAATATGTCGAGCGGCATCGCGCCCAGCGTCAGCACCTCATGGAACTGCTTGAGGTCGAACTTGTCGCCCTGCGCCGTCTTCACTTGCTCGCGCAGGTCGTTCCACACGGTGTGGCCGATCTTGTAGCTGCACGCCTGGCCCGGCCAGACGGTGTAGCGGTCGATCTCGCCCTGGCTGCGGCCGCGTGCGATGCCGGTGGTGGCGATCAGATAATCGGTCGCCTTCTCGCGGCTCCAGCGCTTGGCGTGCATGCCGCTGTCGACCACCAGACGGGTGGCGCGGAACAGCAGCGACTGGAGATAGCCGACCTGGCCCAGCGGATCGCCCTTGTACATGCCCATCTCGTCGGCCAGCTGCTCGGAATAGAGCGCCCAGCCTTCGGAATAGCCGCTGTAGAAGCCGCGGCGGCGGATCATGGGAATCGAATCCGATTCCAGCGCCACCGTCACCTGCAGATGGTGGCCCGGCACCGCCTCATGATGGGTCAGCGTGGCGAGGCCGAATTTCGGCCGGTCGAACGTGTCGCGCAGGTTGATGAAATAGATGGCCGGCCGCGACCCGTCGAGCGAGGCATTCTGATAATAGCCGCCCGGCGCGCCCGCCTGGATCGTCACCGGCACGCGGCGCACCTCGACCGGCGCCTTGGGCACGGTGTTGAACGCCTCGCCCAGCCGCGCCTGCATCGCCTTGATCTGGCTGTTGAGCTGCGCCAACAGTGCCTCCCGGCCCGGATCGGTATTGGGGTAGAGTTGATCGGGGCGCTTGTTGAGCGCGACCAGACGGTCGCCGACGCTGCCCTGGCTCATCCCTTCGCCCTTCAGGATCGCGTCGATCCGCGACGAGATGCTGGCGACCTGATCCAGGCCCATCTGGTGGATCTCGTCGCCGGTCAGCCGGGTCGTGGTCGCGGCCTCGGCGGCGGCGGCGTAGAAGGCCTCGCCATCGGGCAGGCGCCAGCAGCCGGCGTCATGCACCGCCTTGGCGCGCAACTGCTGCACCAGCGCGCGCTGGCGATCGACCGCGGGGAAGACCTTTTCCGCGACGATCTTTTCCGCCTGCGCCGCGCGTTCGGGCGGCAGGCCGGCGGCGGCCAGCTTCTTGGCAAAGCTCGCCACCAGCACGGTCTGGGCGGCGGGCTGGTCGCGCAGCGCCGCCTGCATCTTCATCGTCGTGTCGAGGATATAGTCGGGCGCGAACACGCCCTTGGCCGCGTCCGCCTTCTGCCGCTCCAACTCGCCATCCATGCTGACGGGGAAGGCCTCCAGCCGCGCTAGATAGGCGTCGGCATCGGCCGCGTCCTTCACCCGGTGCTGGCTGTCGAGGAAATCGGGCGTCTCGCGATAGGAGCCGGTCAACTGGCTCAGGATATAGGGCGCATAGCGGCCCGCCGTCTCGCCATAGGCGAAACGCTCGCCACCCACCGCGCGGTCGAGCTGATAGGCGACGACATCATAGTCGAGCTGGCTGGCCGGGCTGAGCGCCGCGCGGTCCAGACCCGCCAGTTGCTTGGCCTGCGTCTTGGTGCGGGCCAGGTCGCGCGCGGCGCCGGCGGCGCTGGTATCGCTGAGCTTGCCGCGCAGCGCCGCGCGGGCGCCGGTGTCGAGGCCAAGGCGGGTCGCCTGTTCCGGGCTGTCGTCCAGCCGCTCATAGAAGAAGCCGTCCAGCAT
This sequence comes from Sphingobium sp. MP9-4, assembly GCF_005281675.1. Classification (NCBI taxonomy): domain Bacteria; kingdom Pseudomonadati; phylum Pseudomonadota; class Alphaproteobacteria; order Sphingomonadales; family Sphingobiaceae; genus Sphingobium; species Sphingobium sp. MP9-4. The sequence continues at coordinate 149,637 of NZ_LUFI01000093.1, forward strand.
GGCGCGCAGGCGGGCATCCTGCGATCCCGGCTGCGCAAAGGCGCGCGGGGCGGATGCGGCCAGCGCCGTGGCGCCGCTGGTGGTGAGGAATTGGCGTCGGTTCACGAAATGCTCCCTGTTCTGGCCCTGGCACGAACGGTCGCCCGCCCGCCGGGGCCGCCTTAGTGCCGCGCCTGCAAGGGCTTGGCTATTATTTGTTTTACCGCGATTTCTTAATCAGCAATCGATGCCGATTGCTTGGAAATCGCTCTAGGGGCGAGGGGGAAATGACGCGACAGTTGAAAGTTCACACCGTCATGCGTCGTGATTTCGGGGCGATTTTGGCGACAACGCGCCTGTCGCGCGCCCATGAAGCGACAGTGGAGCGACACTGAAGCGACACTGGGGTCACACCGAAGCGACAGCGACGCGACAGTCAGGCGACAGCCGGGCGCCATTTATCGGCCGATCGGCCCTTATGTCGGCGGTTCGGCGCGAGCGGATCAGCCCGGCGGGCGGCATGGAGCGCCAGCGCATTGGCCCAGTAGCGGTCGAAGCCGGTGCCCGCGAGCTGATCGCGCAGCCGGTGGGCGCTGGAACGGGACGTGCCGACCATCTGCGCGGCATGGCTGATATTGCCGGTTTCGAGCAGCGCGGCGAGGAAGCGGCGCTGACGATCGGGCGTCCATTGGCGGCGAGGGCGCCGGGCCGGCGCGGCGGGCGGAGGAGGAAGGGGCTGGTTCATCCGACAGGATAGAACAGAAAAAGCCCTGTGTAGGAAAGAGCTGCGGCGGGAGGGAGGAATAGCTGTCGGTCTGGAAGCGACCACTTTTAGACGTTCAGGGCGCGGCTGCCTCTAACCCGATCCAGTCATAGAAAACGTCAAAATCAGGCGCGACGACCTCTGCTGTGTCGCCACCTGCTACCATGTCGATAGTAACAACATGCCAAGATGCTGGTGCACGGATGTCGAAGGCGAGATATTCTCCACCGCCGCTACTGCCGAAGATAAGAAAGCCTTGCAGATGAGGTTGGCTATAGTTTGAGTTTTTGATGTTCTCCACCACGGTCGCCGCCGCATCCAAGCAGAAGTTGTATGGGCTGACAGGCAAGGGGCCTTCGCCGCCGTTGCTAAATGCAAGCAGGTCGAGATAGATGGAAGGGATGCCATCTGGGGCGACCGCTTTTAAGGCGGCCAATTCCGATATAGCAGCGCCGTCCAGCCCAAACCAATCACGCCCTTCAAGCATCTTTCGCCTTCCCTTTGGTTGGAGGCATACTTGTCTGCTTAGTGGTGTTGTGCAAGCCGAAGCAGACTGTCCGCCATCCACCCTTATTCGTCATTCCCGCGTAGGCGGGAATCCATCTCCTGACCTTGCATCTGGCCCCACGCTGGTGAGATGTATCCCCGCCTCCGCGGGGATGACGGCATAAAAATGGCCGTCCCCTGATCCACCCGTTCGTGTTGCCCAGCAGATCGAAATCAGGGTGCCGAAAGCCGCCCAGCCGCAACCGATCAGAAGCGCTCATTCCTTCTCCCGCTGGCGGGAGAAGGATAGGAAGCCTTGCCGGCAAAGCCGGCCAGGCGAAGTTGGATGAGGGGCGCTTGTTTCAGAAGGCCCTCACCCTCCCACGCCTATGGTGCGGGCCCCTCCCTCTCCCGTGAACGGGAGAGGGTAAGCAACCGGTCCGCTTTCCACTTGCTCGTCAGAGGCGCGTCAAGCTTCGCCATCTCGCCTGATAAGCTCAGCTTGTCAGACCCGTGGATCGTTTCGCCTGTCGGGCCGTTCCCCGTTGCGCTAAGGGGACGCGACCACGCCAAGGGGAGATTGATCGATGGCCTATACGCTCATCACCGCCAACCGGAATTATTCGAGCTGGTCGCTGCGGCCCTGGCTGCTGATGAAGGGGCTGGGGATCGATTTCGTCGATCGGATCGAGCCCTTTGCCGCGCCGGTCAATTACAGCGCCTTTCGCAGCTTTTCGCCGACGGGGCAGGTGCCCGCGCTGATCGATGGCGACCGGACGGTCTGGGATTCGCTCGGCATCCTTCTCTATCTGGCCGACCGGCATGCGGGCGTCTGGCCCGCCGACGCCGATGCGCGGGCCTTTGCCCAGTGCGCGGTGGCGGAAATGCACAGCGGCTTTTCCGCGCTGCGGTCGACCTGCACGATGAATGTCGGGGTGCGGGTGGAGCTGAACCTGATCGAGCCGGCGCTCAACAAGGATATCGCCCGGCTGCGCGAACTCTGGGAGCAGGGGCTGGCGCGCTTTGGCGGGCCCTATCTGGCCGGCGCGGAGTTCAGCGCGCTCGACGCCTTCTATGCGCCGGTCGCCTTCCGGGTGCGCAGCTATGGCCTGGATGTCGGGCCGATCGCGCGCGGCTGGGTCGAAACCATGCTGGCCCATCCCGCGATGCGCGAATGGGAACAGGCAGCGCTGGCCGAAACCTGGCGCGAGGAGGGCCATGAGGCGGAGCTGGCGGCGGTCGGCCGCGTGGTCGAGGATTATCGCGCGGCGTAACATTATTGCTTCAGCCTTGCGAAAAACGCACATTTTCCATCGCAAGGCCTGTTTCTCCCCCTTTCCCCTGGCGCCTTACGGGTCTAGGGGGAGGGGACCATGGTTAAGCCACGCACCCTCTATGAGAAGATCTGGGACGCGCATGTCGTTGAACGGCGTCCCGATGGAACCTGCCTGATCTATATCGATCGTCACCTCGTGCATGAAGTGACGAGCCCGCAGGCGTTCGAAGGCCTACGCCTCGCCGGGCGCAAGGTGCGCCGGCCCGACCTGACCCTGGCGGTGCCCGACCATAATCTGCCGACCACGCCGCGCCGCGACGCCGACGGTCATCGCATCCCGATCGCCGACCCCGAAAGCGCGCAGCAGCTCGCCGCGCTGGAACGCAATGCGCCGGAGTTCGGCGTGCGCCTGATCGGTGACGCGGACCCGGAACAGGGCATCGTCCATGTCGTCGGCCCGGAACAGGGCTTCACCTTGCCGGGCACCACCCTGGTGTGCGGCGACAGCCATACCAGCTCGCACGGCGCGCTGGGCGCGCTGGCCTTCGGCATCGGCACGTCCGAGGTCGAGCATGTGCTGGCCACCCAGACCCTGCTGCTGAAACAGTCGAAGACCATGCAGGTCGTGGTCGAGGGCGAGCTGGGCTATGGCGTCACCCCCAAGGATGTGGCGCTGGCGATCTGTGGCACGATCGGCACCGCGGGCGGCACCGGTTATGTCATGGAATATCGCGGGTCGGTATTCCGCGACATGTCGATCGAGGGCCGCCTGACCGTTGCCAACATGTCGATCGAGGCGGGCGCCCGGTCCGGCCTGTTCGCGCCGGACGAGAAGACCTTCGCCTATATCGAGGGCCGTCCGATGGCGCCCAAGGGTGCCGACTGGGATGCGGCCGTGGCCTGGTGGAAGACGCTGCACACGGATGAAGGCGCGACTTTCGACAAGACCGTCGTGATCGACGCAGCCGACATCGTGCCCAACGTTACCTGGGGCACCAGCCCCGAGGATGTCGTGCCGGTGACCGGCGTCGTGCCGGATCCGGAAAGCTTCGCCGATGCGTCGAAGCGCGCCGCCGCGCAGAAGTCGCTCGACTATATGGGCCTCATCGCCGGGCAGAAGATGGAAGATGTCGCGATCGAGCATGTCTTCATCGGCAGCTGCACCAACAGCCGGATCGAGGATCTGCGCGCCGCCGCCGGCCTGCTGAAGGGGCGGCATATCGCGGCCGGCATCAAGCATGCGATGGTGGTGCCGGGTTCGGGCCTGGTCAAGCGCATGGCCGAGGCCGAGGGGCTGGACCGCATCTTCCTCGACGCCGGTTTCGAATGGCGCGAGCCGGGCTGTTCGGCATGCCTGGGCATGAATCCGGACAAGGTGCCGGCCGGCGAACGCTGCGCATCGACCAGCAACCGCAATTTCATGGGCCGTCAGGGTCCGGGGTCGCGCACGCATCTGGTCTCGCCGGAAATGGCGGCGGCCGCCGCGCTGACCGGCCGGTTGACCGATGTGCGCGCATTGATGGGTGAAAAAGAGGGGATGGTCGCATGAAGAAGGTATTCTGGGTGCTGGCGCTGGGTGCGCTGGCCAGTGCGGCGATGGCCGCGACGCTGGGCCGCGCTGAGGACGGTCCCGCGGTGGAGGCGAAGCGGGCGCACTGATGGACAAGCTGACTACCGTTGACGGCCGAGCCTATCCGTTCGGGATGAAGAATGTCGACACCGACATCGTCATCCCGGCGCATTGGCTCAAGACGATTTCGCGCGCCGGCCTTGGCAAGGGCGCGTTCGAGGTGCTGCGCAAGGAACCGGACAATGTCTTCGACGATCCCGAATATGCCGGCAGCCCGATCCTGATCGCGGGCGACAATTTCGGCTGCGGCTCCAGCCGTGAACATGCCGCCTGGGCGCTTGGCGACCTGGGCATCAAGGTGGTGATCGCGCCGAGCTTCTCCGACATCTTCTCGGGCAATGCGTTCAAGAACGGCATATTGACCGTGGTGTTGCCGCAGGAGGCGATCGACCGGCTGATGGAGGTCGCCAAGACCGATCCGATCCATGTCGATCTGGAGCAGCAGAGCGTCACCACCCAATATCAGGATCGCTTCAGCTTCGAGATCGACCCGTTCCGCAAGCATTGCCTGCTGGGCGGCCTGGATGAGATCGGCCTGACCCTGGACGAGGCGGATGTGATCGACGCGTTCGAGGCGAAGGATGCGGCTTTGCGCCCCTGGCTGGTGCCGGCCGTTGCCTAAAGGCGCGGTTCCGCCTATCTCTGAACGCGACAGACGCATTTCAACAGGGCTTCACGCATGACCACTTTCGACGACCGCGAGCGCGCATTTGAAAATATGTTCGCGCACGACCAGGAGATGCAGTTCCGCATCCAGGCGCGCCGCAACCGCCTGCTGGGCGAATGGGCGGCCGCGAAGATGGGCCTGACCCCTGAGGAAACCGACGCCTATGCCAAGGCCGTCGTGCAGGCCGATTTCGAGGAAGCGGGCGACGAGGATGTCATCCGCAAGCTGTTGGGCGACATGACCCAGGCCGGCCTCGACATCGACGAAGCCGGCGTGCGCACCGCGCTCGACGAGCAGGCGGTGATCGCCCGCCGCATGTTCATCGAAGCGCAGTAAGGCAGGTATCGCCATGCCGATGGCAGCAGACGATATTGCCGAGATGATCAAGACCGCGATCCCGGATGCGCAGGTCGAGATTACCGACCTGGCCGGTGACGGCGATCATTATGCGGCGAAGGTCGTGTCCGAAAGCTTTCGGGGCATGAGCCGGGTGGCGCAGCAGCGCGCCGTCTATGCGGCGCTGGGCGGACGCATGGGCGGGGTGCTTCACGCCTTGCAACTGACCACCGCCGTTCCCAACTAACCGCCATAGCGACATTCGCGTCCCGCCGCGCGGCGACGCCAGACAAGAGAATTGGACCCAGTGAAATGACCGACGCCGTGCAGCAGCGGATCGCCGACATCGTCAACGGTAATGACGTGGTGCTCTTCATGAAGGGCACGCCGCTCTTCCCCCAGTGCGGCTTTTCCAGCCGCGCGATCGCGATCCTGGAGCATCTGGGCGTGAATTACGAGACGGTCGACGTGCTGCAGGACCAGGCGGTCCGCCAGGGCATCAAGACCTTCTCCGACTGGCCGACCATTCCCCAGCTTTATGTGAAGGGCGAATTTGTCGGCGGTAGCGACATCATGATGGAAATGTATGAGGCCGGTGAGCTTCAGCAGCTGATGACCGACAACGGCGTCGCTGCGGCGAACTGATCGCCGGCTCAGGGCAAAAGATCATGGGGCGGTCCGCTGGTCGGGCCGCCCTTTTTCTTGTCTGCAGTGCGGGCATATGAAGCCGGCCAGGGACGGTTCAATGTGCTGCAAGCCCGGCTGGCGATTAGGTCTGTGAAAGCTTTGGGAACGGCCACCGGGTGGGGGATGCCTGCGGAGACCGTGCCGGCATCCCCCGGGTAGTTGAACGGTGGGTATGTGGGAAGAGAAGCATCCGGCGTGCCAGAAGTGGAAAGCCACGCATTCGTGCATGGTTCAAGGGTTAACGCCGCCAGTCGTCCGCTGTCGTTTGTAAGGTCGCCCGACACTTTCGTCGAAAAGCCATTTGGGCCGAGCCGCTTTCCTGATTGACTACATCCGTAATCGATGCGACTACATGTGTAGTTGGAGAGTCGGAACAGGATCGGGATCGGGCAGTGAGCGAGAAGATCAGCGAAGCGGAACTGGTGGTGATGGAAGCGCTGTGGGAACAGGCGCCGGCAACCGCCAATGACGTCGCCGATCGCGTCACCGCCGAACGTGACTGGAGCCTGCAGACGGTCAAGACCTTGCTGTCGCGGCTGATGGCCAAGGAGGTGATCGCCGCCGACCAGGATGGCCGCCGTTTCCTCTATCGCCCGCTGGTGGCGCGCGAGGATTATGTGGCGAGCGAGTCCGGCCGGCTGGTCAATCGCCTGTTCGGCGGTCGCATCTCTCCCCTGGTCGCCCAGCTGGCGAGCCAGGACCAGTTGAGCGCGGATGATATCGCGGAGCTTGAGGAAATCCTGAAGGGGTTGAAATCATGAGCGTCTGGATGGCCGAAACGCTGATCGCCACGACCCTGCTGATGGCGATGGTGATGATGTTGCGACGCCCGGTGGCGCGCTGGCTGGGGGCGGGGGCGGCCTATTGGCTGTGGCTGCTGCCTCTGGCCCGCATGTTGTTGCCAACGCTTCCGCGCGAGGTTGCCGCGCCTTCGCCGCTGCATAATGTCGTGGACCAAGCGGGCCTGCCGGCGCTGCTGGAGGTCGCGCCTTCGCCCGCGGCACAGGCCGCCGCGACAAGCATCCCCTGGCTGGAAATGGCGATCGGCCTGTGGGCGCTGGGCGTCGTCCTGTTCCTGGTCGTGCAGGCGATCGGCTATGCCCGGTTTCGCCGCGATATATTGGCCGGATCGACGCCGCTGGGCGAGGAAGGGCGCATCCGCCTGATCACCAGTCCGCAGGCATCGGGGCCGCTCGCCTTCGGTATTTTCCGGCCCTATATTGTCCTGCCGACCGATTTCGGGCTGCGCTATGACGCGCAGGAGCAGGATATGGCGATCGCCCATGAACGCGCCCATCATGAGCGCGGCGATCTGGCCGCCAACATGGTCGCGCTGCTGCTGCTGGCGCTGCACTGGTGCAATCCGGTCGCCTGGATCGCCTATCGCGCCTATCGCGCCGATCAGGAAACCGCCTGCGACGCGCGCGTCCTCTCGCTCTACGGCCAGGATCAGGCCCATGCCTATGGCCGCGCCATATTGAAGGCCGCCGGTGGTCGCCAATTTGCCGGCGCCTGCCATCTCACCCGCATCACCACGCTCAAGGGGAGGCTGAAAATGCTTTCGAGCCATGAAACATCGTTGAAGCGCATCAGCTGGGGCATGGCCGCCGTCGCCATGGTCGTCGCCACGGGCCTTGCCCTCACCGCATCGGGCAGCCGCGCCGCGCAGCAGATGGCGGCGATCACCGACAAGGTCGATCAGGCCGATTTCGCCAAGCTGACCAACCTGGTGTCGCAGCCCGTATCGGCGCGGGAGGCCCTGCCGCAGGCCGCGCCGGTTCCCGCCGCCGCGCCCATGCCGGCGGCAGCGCCCGC